>NZ_VOJA01000004.1:274583-517818 GCF_007923265.1 Francisella salimarina | reverse complement strand
CTATGCTTTAGAACAAAAAAACAAATATCCTACTTATCTAAAAAAATAATACTTTTTTATCTATTTATTGCACTTTTAATAAATGTGGTAAGTTTAAACACCTCCACTTCTGTTAATCTAATTACTTATATTAATTAATATACATATCTGCTGCATTAACGATTTGATTTATCCAACTTTGGTGATTAGCAGTATTATAAAATTCAAAGCAAAACAAATAATAAAGAGACATAAGCATTAGATATAACCTCTACTCTTTTTACAAATCTGTATATAAAAATTAGGCAATGCAACACTTCCAATAAAAAGACGCACAGGTGCAGCTTAAAAAATAGTAATAGAAATATATTATATATAAAATTTCAAGGTCAAGTTTTGATTAGGTTTAGACATGGGCACTTCTAAACTTAAATAACTCTTAACCTCAAAGCAAACTAAAAATACAATTATCACAATTACTTACTAAAAGATATATCTATAACATACTACTATCATTAGCTTTTGGCTAATTGCCCCTATATAAGAATACTAATCTAACACCGTATTTACTTAGCACAAATATTAAAACACTCTCTATACCGCCAACTTCATAACAAAAGACAAAGTCCAATAAAAGTGATATACAAAAATTTAAGACATAAAAAAAGCGACCTAAGTCGCTTTTTATTTAGTGGTGGGTGCTGAGGGGTTCGAACCCCCGACCCTCGCCTTGTAAGGGCGATGCTCTCCCAGCTGAGCTAAGCACCCGATTTTGAAAAGATCGAAAACTTTTTTGATGGCGGAGAGGAAGAGATTCGAACTCTCGATAGGGTTTAACGCCTATACTCCCTTAGCAGGGGAGCGCCTTCAGCCACTCGGCCACCTCTCCTAAACCATGTGAGAGGATATTATATATACATATAACAA
Organism: Francisella salimarina; assembly: GCF_007923265.1. NCBI lineage: Bacteria > Pseudomonadati > Pseudomonadota > Gammaproteobacteria > Thiotrichales > Francisellaceae > Francisella > Francisella salimarina. The sequence continues at coordinate 516,912 of NZ_VOJA01000004.1, read as the reverse complement.
TGTGTCAAGAGTACTCCTATCTTTTTTTACATTAACTATTATTTTTACTAATATATTACTAAACAAAATTTTGAAAAAACTTTATAATACAACCATTACTCTGAACATATATAAATTATATAAGTATTTTTATTATGAGAAAAATCCTAGTTACTAATGCACTGCCATATGCAAATGGCGATCTTCATTTAGGCCATATGCTTGGATATATACAGTCAGACATTTGGGTTAGATTCCAAAAACTACAAGGTAATGAATGTATATTCGTATGCGGCAGTGATACACACGGTACTCCAATAATGCTTAAGGCTAAAAGCTTAAGTATCACGCCAGAAGAACTTGTTGAAAAATACTCAAACAATCACCAAAAAGATTTTTTAAGCTTCGAAATTGAATTTGATAATTACCATTCAACCCATAGTCCAATAAACAAAGAAATTGTTGAAGATATCTACGGTAAGCTGAATGCTCAAAAACTCATATCAAAAAAAGAAATAGCTCAAGCATATGATCCTGAAGCAAAGATGTTTTTACCTGATAGATTTGTAAAAGGCACTTGTCCAAAATGTAAGGCTGAAGATCAATACGGAGATAGTTGTGAGGTTTGCGGTGCAACCTATGATCCAACAGAACTAATAAACCCAAAATCAGTAGTATCAGGAAAAGCACCAATACAAAAAAATTCTGAACACTTCTTTTTTGACCTGCCCGCATTAGAAAAAGATATTAAAAATTGGATTGAGTCTAATAAAAGCCTACAACCAGAAGTAGCTAATAAATTAGCAGAATGGTTTGAACAAGGATTACAAAGCTGGGATATATCTCGTGATGCGCCATATTTTGGCTATCCAATCCCTGGCACAAATGAACAGAAGTTCTTCTATGTTTGGTTAGATGCTCCGATGGGCTACATTGCAAGCTTTAGAGATTACTGTAACAAAAACAATGTTGATTTTAATGAATTTTGGGGAGATAACTCTTGTGAAAGCGAGCTTTATCATTTTATTGGTAAAGATATTATTTATTTCCATGCACTCTTTTGGCCAGCGATATTGTCATCTACAGGCTACAAAACTCCTACAAGTGTCTTCGCAAATGGGTTCTTAACCGTAAATGGCAAAAAAATGTCAAAATCTCGTGGTACATTTATTCAAGCAAGAACTTATCTAGATAATTTAGAGCCTAGCTATTTAAGATACTATTTCGCCTCTAGACTAACATCTCGTATAGATGATATAGATTTAAACCTTGAAGAATTTGTCACCAAATCAAATTCAGATATAGTTGGTAAAGTAGTAAACATAGCAAGTCGTTGTGCTGGCTTTATATACAAAAAATTTGATGCAACTTTAGCTAATGAAGTCTTTGATAAAGAGTTGGAAGAAGAGTTTGCTAAAAATCATCACGCAATTACAGAAGCTTTTGAGAAAAGAGAATTTGCGCATGCTGTAAGACTAATAATGGCCTTAGCAGATAAAGCAAATCAATTCATAGATCATCATAAGCCATGGCAACTAGCTAAAGAAGAAGATCAAGAGCAAAAAGTCCATCAAGTATGCTCACAAGGAATAAATATGTTCAAAGTTTTAGTCTCATATCTAAAACCTATAATTCCTAGCATTGTTGCAAAAGCAGAAGCTTTTTTAAATATAGAAATTGCAAACTGGAATGATACTCCAACATTCTTAAAGAATCATAAAATCAACAAATTCAAACCACTTGCTAAACGTATAGAAAAAGAAAAAGTAGACAAGATTTTAGAGGATACTAAAAAAATGCTAGAAAAAGAGCAATCACAAGAACAGACAGAGCCTAAAAAAGAAGGGCCTAAACTTGATATAACTGAAGAATGCACCTTTGATGACTTCATGAAAGTAGATCTTCGTGTAGCTAGAATTGCGGAAGCATCACATGTTGAAGGTGCAGACAAACTACTTAGGCTAATATTAGATCTAGGCGGTGTTACAAAACAAGTATTTGCAGGTATAAAATCAGCATATAAGCCAGAAGATTTGGTAGGCAAACATACTGTAATGGTAGCGAACTTAGCTCCTAGGAAAATGAAATTTGGAATGTCAGAAGGTATGGTTCTAGCAGCTGGTGATGGCAAAGGAATATACATACTAGAACCGCATGAAGGTGCTCAGCCTGGTATGCGTGTTAAATAAGCTAAGTATTTAGTAATGAAAAAATCCTACTATAATATTTTAATAATTTTTCTATTATTCTTTTTAGCATTATTAAATTATATTGACAGATCTACTCTAAGTATTGCAAATACAGAAATTGCTAATGCTTTTAATATAACACCAACAGAAATGGGAATATTGTTATCAGCATTTATGTGGCCGTATGCTATCGCTAGTCTACCGGCGGGATACATGGTTGATCGTCTTGGTGTAAATAAAGTAATGCTAATAAGTATGGTTGCATGGTCTGTAGCTTGTGTATTAGGAGGCTTAGTAATAGGATTTTATTCAATATTACTAACACGGATATTACTCGGTCTCGCTGAAGCTCCCTTTTTCATAGTCGCTACTAGAATAATACAACACCGTTTTCCAAGTTCTCAAAGGGGACTAATGTCATCAATAGTAGCTCTAGGTCCTAGATTAGCTAACATCCTAGCACCATTAATCCTAGTTGGTTTAATGCTACTGATAGATTGGCGCGGTATGTTTATTTTGTTAGGTATTATCGGATTGCTAGCTGCATTAGGTTGGAAACTTCTACATACAGAAGAAACTATTGAATGTAGACCAACTTACAAAAAGACTCAAAAGGTTTCTATCTCTTATGCACTAAAGAATAAGAATGTAGTTTTTTTATGTATAGGAAATCTATGTTCATCTTACGCTTACTGGTTATTTCTAACATGGTTACCTTTTTATTTTATTAAAGTAAAACACCTAAGCCTTTCTCAAATGAGTATAGCAACATCTATATCTTTCATTTCAGGAATTGCTTCTGTAATGTTAGGTGGTATAGTATCTGACCTTATGATAAAAAAAGGATTTACAGCAGTATTTTCACGATTAACACCTATAATCATCGGATGTCTAGTTGCATCTATAGCAATCTTAGCGCTACCATTTATAGACAACATCTTTATTATAGTATGTGTAATAAGTGTTACTATTTTCTGTTTGGGGCTACGGATATCTCCGACATGGGCATTAGTTGCTGATATCTCTCCATATAGCTTAGTAGGAACAATTGGTGGATTACAGAATTTTGCTAATTTTGTTGGTGCTGGACTTGCCCCGCTTATTACTGGGATAATACTACAATCAACAAATGATAATTTTATGTTTGTATTTATATTTAGTGGGGTTATTTGTTTATTTGGCTCATTTATATATATGCTTATTCGTAATAGTAGAGTTGAAACCTAAATAATTTAGTACTCCAACGTTTTCACCCTACCTTTGGTTATATTTGTAATTTCGTCTAAGAAGATAGATTTTTTGGATGTACATATCTTGATAACTTTGGATATCAAATTAGAATAGTTCTCCCTTATAATTTGAATATTATAACGATTTAGTAGATTATCAACACTTGCTGTTTCTGAGTAATCATATTCTATTAAAATTTCACTCTGAGGCTCTACATCGATAATTTTGGCTAAAGCCAACCCTTCTTTAGCTGCCTGCCCATACGCTCTAACGAGTCCACCAACACCAAGCTTCGTCCCCCCAAAATATCTTACAACCACAACCAAAACATTTGATATACCAAGACCTTGAATATGTGAAAGTATGGGCTTACCCGCTGAACCATTTGGCTCACCATCATCACTAAATCTAAGCTGATTATTATCTACCAAAGAATATGCCCAGCAATAATGATTAGCTCCAGGATAAATAATCTTTGCATTATTTATTGCCTCTAGCACTTCTTCGTGACTAGCTACCTTGTAGACAAAAGATATAAAGCGAGATTTTTTTATTGGTGAAATTTCAAACTCTAAATTTTCAAATATAGTTTTGCAAGAGTTCATATTTAACTATCTTATTAATGTTCAATATCTATGACATTTAGGATTAGAGATCTATTTCTCCGGCACCTTGTCTTAAAATCTGATATGGTAATTCAAGCATTTCCACAACAGTAGTTGACTCATAACCACAATAATCCGACTCTATAACCACATCTATATAATTCATAACTTCATCATCAATAACTGAGCAATCGGTAACAACATGATCTTGCCCAGGTAAAATAAAGCTCCCAATCACTAATGGCTCACCAATTTCTGCTGATATTGCCTGAAGAGCATAATGCTCACTTACCCTTATACCAACTGTATTTTTAGATTTAGTAACCAATAATGATGATACCTTTTTTGTTGCATTTAAAATAAAAGTAAAAGGCCCTGGTGTATATCTTTTTAGAATTCGATAAACACTATTATCAACTTTTGCATATTCAGATATTTCAGATAAATCTTTACAAGATAAAGTAAAATTATGTTTTCCGTCTAATTCACGTATTTTGATGATCTTATCTATAGCCTTTTTTGACTTCATCCTACAAGCTAAAGCATATCCTGAATCAGTTGGTACAGCAAGAACACCATCACTATCCAAAATATTAGCTATCTCTTTTAATTCAGTTACATTATTACCATAACTATATAGTTCAATTAATTTCTTCATTATCTTAGCAACAAGAGTTATACTTTTATGACATTATACAACACTTAACAATAATACAAATGAATAAAATGATTAATGATTTGCTACCAGCAATCGTATTTTTTACAGTTTATAAGGTCTATGATATTTTTTATGCTACTGCTGCATTGATTATAGTTACAGTTGCTCAAGTAATTTGGGAGTATATTGCTCATAGAAAAATTGCTAAAGCACAAATTCTAATAGCTGTACTTGTTGTGGTATTTGGCGGAGCCACTTTATACTTCCATAACGAAGAGTTTATCAAATGGAAAGTTAGCATAATCAACTGGTTAATAGGAATTGGTTTGATAATATCAACATATACAATGAAAGAAACACCAATGCAAAAAATTCTCAAAGAAGCCGTTGAGTTAAAAAGACATAAGTGGAGAGAAATCAACAATATGTGGGGTGCTTACTTTACAGTGCTAGGAACTCTTAACTTATTTGTTGCTTACTTTTTTTCAACGAATATATGGATGAACTTTAAACTTTTTGGCCTTCTTGGCATAACTTTTATTTTCTTAATAATTCAATCTATTTATCTATCAAAACATATAAAAAGATAATCTTAATATTTCATTTGCAATGCAATAATTACCAACTGTATAATTAACCTATTATAACGATATATAAATAACATGAATCAAGAAAGCTTAAACCAAGAACCAAATTCAGCAAATAAAATCTGTACATACAGGAATGTTTTCAGCTGTATTTGCCTGATTGCTATATTAGCTATATTTTTTATTACTGAATTAGCTATATTAGTTGGGATCTTTTTCGTATTTGCTACTTTTTATGTAGCAATAGCAGGATGTGTAGTAGCTTATCTAATATGGTTGGGAGTACCGAGACTTTCAAAATATCTCAAAGAAAAAAAATAATTTTACTCTACTTTGACTAAGCCGGCTGCATAAGTACGCGCACCAATTAAACCAACATCTGTATTCATAATTATATGAACTGGAAAATCTTTCATCATACTAGACATCCTGCCCTTATCTCTAAACTTCTCTAAAAACTTACTTTCTTTGATTTGTTTGATAAGTCTAGGTGCAATACCTCCAGCGATGTACAACCCTCTAAAAGGTAAACTTGATAATGCTAAATTACCTGCCACTGATCCATATATACTTAAAAATATATCTATAGTTCTCAACGCAGAGGGTTCTCTATGCTCTATGGCATACTTAACAATAACTGCTGCTTTATCAGAATCTGATACGCTAAATAATTCTCTTCGTAGCGATTGACACTCTGGCTGATCATATAAAGGATTACGTACAACATACTTATATATATTGAAAATACCATAGCCACTGCAAAATCTCTCTGGTGATATACGATGAAAAGTTCTACGCATAAATCTAAAGAGTTGAATTTGCTCATCATCAACTGGTGAAAAGTCAACATGACCGCCTTCTGTTTTGTACACTCTAGGATTATGATCTTTATCATAACTAACTAGACACATACCTAGACCTGTACCAGCACCGACGACAGCACATAATGTTTCATCATCTTTTTTACCGTCTTGAAGGGTAATAAGATCTTCTTCTCTATCTAAAGATTCTATACCATAACCTATGGCTTCAAAGTCATTTATAACTTTGACTTTACTTTTATCTATCCCAAGGCCTTCTGAGATATACTGCTCTGAGACTAACCATGGTAAATTTGTTACTTGAACTTCTCCATTTGCGACAAATCCAGCAACAGCAAGACACACAGAATCAATCTGCCCCACTAGATCAACTTCTAGTAAAAACTTATCAATAATATCAGACAAACAATTAAAGTTTGCTCCTTTATATTTTCTAATAGCAATGCTCTGTGTTAAACCATCTTCTAGAAGAGAAACCTCTAACCTAGTATTAGTTCCACCGATATCTCCAGATAATATATACATAGTCACACTCCCTTATTTAATGGTATCTTGCCAATACAAATACTTGATATTCTGCTATAATGAAATTATATCTTAATATTATAATTTTTAGTTTAAATGTCTAAAGAAAATAAAACAACAGATTTCGGTTTTACAGAAGTACCTTGGGAAGAAAAACAAAAAAAAGTTGCCGGAGTTTTCCACTCAGTAGCGGCTAAGTATGACTTAATGAATGATTTAATGTCTTTTGGTATCCATCGCATCTGGAAAAAACAAACTATTGCAAAGACTGGCATACGCAAAGGAGACAGAGTTCTTGACTTAGCTGGAGGAACTGGTGATTTAGCATATAAATTCTGTCAAATGGTAGGCTCACAGGGTAAAGTGGTTTTGAGTGACATCAACTCATCAATGTTAGAAGTGGGTAAAGAGAAGCTTACCAATAAAGGGTGTGTAGGTAATATTGAATATGTTCAAGCTAATGCTGAATCTCTACCATTTCCTGATAATTATTTTGACTGTATAACAATATCTTTTGGCTTAAGAAATGTCACTGACAAAGCTAAAGCTCTAGCATCAATGTGCAGAGTACTAAAACCAGGCGGAAGATTACTAGTACTAGAATTCTCAAAACCCATAGTACCTATGCTATCTAAGGTTTATGATGAATACTCTTTCAAAGCTTTACCTTTTTTAGGTAAAATCATCACTCAAGATGCTGAAAGTTATAAATATCTTGCTGAATCAATCCGCAAACATCCAGATCAAGAAACACTAAAGCAAATGATGTATGATGCTGGTTTTGATAATGTTGAATATCAGAACATGACTGGTGGAATCGTAGCTTTACATATCGGATATAAGTACTAAAATGATTCAAATAATAGATAACGTCCTAATATTATTATCTAAACTTGACCCACAAATGAGTAGTTTATTGCTACCACTTAATAATAAAACATTAAGGGTAGAGATTACTGATATTGATTTTTCGGTTACATTAAAAGTTGAAAAATCAAAAATCCATGCTACTGATGAGCATTCTAAAAATGTGCTAAAAGGTAAACTGGCTTATATACTTGAACTGATATTTAACAAAAATCTTCAAAAACTTATAATTGCCAATAAACTTGATTATCAAGGTAGTCTTAAAGACCTAAATGAGTTTAATAAATTCATAAGTGCTATTGATATTGATTTAGTTTATAAAATATCTGAGATTACTAGTCCAGAATTTGCAGCAACGATAGCAAAACCTTTTACTAAAGCGAAACAATATCTTAGAACATCACGCCAAGAAACTATAGTTGATATTAAAGATTTTTTAACTGAAGAAAAGAGAACATTAATATCACAAAATGAGATAAATATTTTTTATCGTCAAGTTCAAGAGCTAAAACAGGCTACTGATAGAATAGAAGCTAAACTAAACTTATTAGAGAGCTTATACAATGATTAGAAAATTTCTAAGACTTATATATATTTTTTATATTATAAATAGGTACTGCCTTCTCAATGAACCAATCCGAGCAACTAAAATAAGAAGTCTTAAACTTATACTTTTAGTAAACCCTTTTTATTACTCTCCAAGATTACGCAAGCTAGAGCACGGTGTACGCATAAGAGAGGCGTTAGAGAAGCTTGGACCTATATTTATTAAGTTTGGACAAGCGTTATCTGTGCGTGCTGATCTGCTTCCTCCTGAAGTAATAAAAGAGGTCTCTAAACTTCAAGATAATGTACCACCGTTTGATAACGATATTGCAGCTCAGCAGATTGAAAAGGCTGCAAAAAAACCAATAAATAAGATATTCAAAAGTTTTGAAAGCACCCCGCTAGCCTCTGCTTCTGTTGCTCAAGTTCATGGCGCAGTACTTCAAAATGATGAAAAAGTTGTAGTTAAAGTATTGCGACCAGGTATAGAGAAAATCCTAAAACTTGATACTTCTTTGATGCTTTTCTTTGCAACGCTACTTAGCAAATTAAAAGAAATTAAGCGTTTCAAGCCTGTCGAAATCGTCAAAGAAATTAATCAAAGCTTCTTTGATGAACTTGATCTAGTACGCGAGGCATCTAATGCATCTCAAATACGCAGAAACTTCGAGGGCTCAACTATACATTATGTACCTAAGATATATTGGGAATATACTAGCTCTACAGTAATGGTTATGGAACGTGTCAGTGGTGTCAGAGTATCTGATATCGAAACTCTCGATGCTCTAGGGGTTGATCGCCGTTTATTAGCACAGCGAGGTGTGGAAATATTCTACTCTCAGGTGTTTGATAACTGCTTCTTCCATGCAGATATGCACCCTGGTAACATGTTTATCGATGTCACAAATCCAGCAGATCCAAAATACATATCTATCGACTTTGGTATTGTTGGTACACTTAATCGTGATGACCAGCGTTATCTAGCAGGTAATTTTCTGGCATTTTTTAAACGTGATTATCGCAAGGTAGCTGAACTACATATAGAGTCAGGCTGGGTTCCTAGTGATACACGTGAAGATGTATTAGAATCTGCCATCAGAACAGTTTGTGAGCCAATTTTTGAAAAACCTATGAAAGAAATTTCACTAGGCTATACTTTGATGCAGCTATTTGCTGTTGCTCGTCGTTTCAATATGAATATACAACCTCAACTTACATTATTGCAGAAAACTCTATTTCATGTTGAGGGTCTTGGGCAAAAACTATGCCCAGAACTTAATATATGGGAAACATCTCGTCCAATATTAGAGAAATGGATGAAAGAGCAAATGGGATTAAGAGGTTTTTATCATCGTTCGTTAGAAAATATGCCTAGAGTTAGTGATAGACTACCAGAACTGCCACGTATGGTATTTGATATATTACAACATACGCAGATGAATTTAAAAACCATGCCATCACACCAAGTTAGTAAAGCTAAAGAGCCTAAGAAAAAGCATCGATTTGCATTGGGTGCAAGTGTTTTATTAATAGCTACAGGCGCTATAGCAAATATAACTAAAGATACTAGCTCTCTGACTAAATTGCAGGATTTAATCACTACTCATAGTACAACCATATTGATAGCAGGTGTTGTTTGTTTGGCCTATTATATTTTTAAAAAGGAGAAATAAATGTCTGATTGTATTTTTTGTAAGATTATCACTGGAGAGATTCCATCAAAGAAAGTTTATGAGGATGAAAATGTTTTTGCTTTCCATGATATCAATCCAGCTGCTGATACTCATGTTTTAGTTATTCCAAAGAAACATATAGCTAGCCTGAATGAGCTAACTGAACAAGATGAAGAGCTTATGGGTAAATTTATGTTAAGCATACCTAAAGTTGCTAAACTACTTGGTTTGAGAGGTTTTAAAACTGTTTTTAATACAGGTAAAGAAGGTGGGCAGATGGTTTTTCATATTCATGCTCATATTCTAGGTGGTAAAATCAAACTTAAACTTCCTGAGTAAGCCTTACTCGGCTAATATCATCACTGGTGGTGGGAATGAGCTACTTGAGAAACTATTTAGCTCATGTAAACCACTAGCAAAGCTCACATTTATTAAACCCATAACTGAAACCACTAATAATACTAATTTTTTCATTTTGATACCTTTTCATATAATCTTTTAATTTGTTGATAGTATTATTACAAAATTATATACGATTGTTAAATATATTGATTTTATCATATTTATAACATTTTCTTATAATAAATAATTCATCAGAAAGAAAAATGTCATTCTACGACTTGATCCTAGAATCCAAGTTTAAAACCCATAATAAGTGGATCCTAGGTCAAGCCATAGGATAACAAAACGGCTTCAAAAGTTATTCGGATTAGCTACATTGCAGACTTCTTATTCTGGACGCACGAGAGTAACTATAGATATTTTATTAATTTGGCTACCTTCTGATATAGTTCCTATAAATTCTCTAATCGTTGCCCCTGTTGTCAAAACATCATCAAATATCAATAAATGCTTAGCTATAATAGGTTGATTAAGCTGGAATACTCCCTTTATCTGTGAAGCTCTTTTTTGCTTGAATGATTTAGCTTGTGACTTTGTATATTTCGTACGTGAGCAATTTGAAAACACTGTTCTAATATCAGCATATTCTGCTAATTCACTAGCAAGAAGCTCAGACTGATTAAACCCTCTATAGACATATCTAAGCCTATGTATGGGCACTGTAGCAATGGCATCAACATCAGCGAAGTATTTATCGCCCATCTTATCCCACCATTTCTGCATAAGCTTACTGAACACCCGCATTACTAACAAATATTTTTGAAACTTAAGCTTTTGTAATAAATATCTAACTTCTGTTGTGTAACTAAGTAGGTGATAATAATCATACTCAATATCAAAATCTAACTTATACTGTTGTGTATTCAAGTCTACTTCCAGACTGTGTAAACAATAATTACAGATAACATCCTCAGATGACTGCTTACATAATAAACAATTCTGAGTGAAGAGTATTTGCAGTATTTTTGTTATAATCTCCATACAAGCATACTATAGTGAACATTTATGTTTAATTATAATCTCTTCTTAAATAGAATATCCAACAGAAAACTATATCGACAATCTTTTATTAAAAATGAGATAGCTCATAGACTACTCAGAAGACTTGACTTCATAAAGCTTAATCCATCAGATATCTTAATAACAGGATATTGTGATGACGATTATCTAAGCAGTTTACAAAATCGCTTTCCTAATGCCAAAATACATAAAAACCAAGATAAAGTACAATATTTTGACATTATTATTTCAAATAGTATCATCCATCTAACTGATAACTTGGCCCAAGAGCTAGATGAATATTACGAGCTGCTTAAGGATGATGGTATCCTTTTATTTTCGACCTTTGGCGATAAATCTTTTGACTCTATGAAAAAGGCTTTTGCAACTATTAGTAAGTCAAAGCATACAAATGATATGATAGATCTTCTAACATGGGGTAATACCCTACAAAGTAGTAGATACAAAACCCCAGCTATCGAATCAGACCTAATCACATTCACTTATGAAAACATTAAAACTATATTTGAAGATATTAGACATCTCAATGAGCCTCTAGCAGATACAAATATGCATACTTGTTTGACTGGTAAAAATATGTGGAATACTTTTATTAATAAATTTAAGCAAAATCTACAATTAGAAATAGAAGCTCTATACGGTTATGCGGTTCGCAAGAATGAAGATAATAATATAACCCCACGCGCAAATCCTAATAGAATAAGCCTAGACGAGCTTAAAAAACAAATAACGGAGTTTAAAAAGAATTAATAGTTTTATTTTAGCAGTACATGATAGACATAGATGATAGCTGTTGCCAATCATAATCAGGACATTTAGTAGGCTTTTTAAGTGGCTGACAATATGTTCTCCATGTACCACCACCATAAGTCTTCATTATCAAACATTTCTTATAGCGCTTCTGTTCACCACTTAATAAACCAACTGTTGTTATTTGCTCAATAGGATAACCATCTTTTAGTTTATATTTAAAATCATCATTTTCATCTTTATCTATATCATTGAAAGATTCTTCAATATCCTTAGGAGTACTAATACTTTCAAGAAGTCCATCATAGTTTTTTGGTTTATAATCCTCATCATAGTTTTTAACATTTTCATTTATATAATCACCTGATGATTTTTCTGAATATGTATTATAGGACTCATCAAATTTCTGATCTACTTTCTGTGTTTGGTTACTATTGACTATATCACTCGCTTTACTCAAAGTATTACCTGCTGTACTCTTAATAAAATTGTCTTTTTCTTTTTTAGACCTTTCTTCTAATTCTTTATTGAAAGCATCAATCTTTTTTTTGGTTTCAGATGGTGTGCTATCTGCTAAAATAGCATTTGCTTCTGCAATCAGCTTATCATAATCATCATCACTTGTATCAACCAAACTACTCAATGCATCTCCATAATCATTTGCCTTAGGAACATTATCATCAATCTGATTTGTATCGAGAATCTGAGTGTTATTAGATGATGTGGGCCCCGTATTAATTGCTGAATCTGTATTTATAGATGTTTTTTGAGCATAATCTCGTAACGGATTATCACTCGTGTCTACATTAACTGCTTGATTAGCTTTAGCTGTAATAGTATCAGCAAAAGAACTGCTAAAAAATAAAGATACCATAATGAAAGAAGATAAAATCTTTATTTTCATAATTTATTAAAAATATTTTTCCTAAACAAAGTATATTCGATATTAAACATATAAAAAAGAGCTTTTAACTAAAGATATTAAATAACAATCTGTTCTTCATGTAGTTCAATACTATAGTGTTCTAAAACCTCTCGTTTTATGAGCTCTATAAGTCGCAGTATATCCTCACCCGTAGCATGACCATTATTAACTATAATACCTCCATGTTTAGGGGATATCTGAGCACCTCCAACTTGCTTACCTTTAAGTCCCAGCTCTTCAACCATAACTCCTACAGGCATATTTGCTTGAGGTCTCTTAAAAACACTTCCCGCTGTAGGTTTTTGAGGCAAATTCAATAATCTTCTCGAATAGATATCATCAAGTTTCATTTTAATCTCTTGCTTAGATTTTGACTCAAACTCAAACTCCGCTGATAATATACAAATATCATTAAGATATTTAAACATAGAGTATCTATAACCATACTCAATTTCATCTTTGAGATATTTCTTTATTTTTTTTGTTTTGAGATCCAGAATCGTAACACTTTTCACATATGTATATATTTCATCTCCATAAGCACCGGCATTCATAATCAATGCACCACCTACACTAGCTGGAACATCATAAAAAGTCTCTATGCCACTTAAACCAGCCTCATAGGTCGCAAGTGCAAGATCTTGTAATAAGACTCCTGCTTGAACTTTTACACATTTATCATCAATATTAAAAGAATTAAAATTTTCACAAAATACCACAAACGCAACATCATCATAATATTCTTTTGAAAAAATAACATTACTACCGTTACCAAGAAAAAATACCTGATTATGCCTATTCACAATTTCTAATAACTCTTTTTCATTATTTGGAAAATAAACATGCTTAGCATAAGATTTTATGCGATATGTATTATACTGTTCTAAAGATATATATTTTGACATCTGCTACCTAAACATTACCATCTAAAATCTCAATCTGCATAAAATGAGACATATTTTCTATAAGATTATTATACCCTCTAAAAATTTGATGAGCATTATTAATAGTCGAAAACTCATCCAACAATGATCCAGCCATTAAACATGCCATGCCTGCTCGCAAATCTTTTACACTCATTACAGCAGGACGTATATTTTTCAAATCTCTAACAGGGCTTATTTTTATTAAATTATTATCTATTGAAATATTGAAACCCATCTTACGGATCTGGTACACATAATTGATGCGTTCAGGATATACGGTATCTTGAATAGTACTTGAACTATTTGCCATAAATAACATAACTGCAAATATAGGCTGCAAATCTGTAGGAAAATGTGGAAAAGGTGCTGCTATTATGTCATCACCTTTTATAATGCTATCTTTACCGAAGAATTTAATACTATTACCAGCTTGATCATACTCCCATCTAGCACCTATATTTGTAAGCTTCTCAAGAGGCTTTTCAATGTTATAAGTATCATTAGTATTAATATTCGTAATTGTAACATTTGTTTTATATAAATAAGCCATAGCAGCATAGGTCATAGCTTGAATCCGATCAAAAATTATCTCAAACTCACATCCTGACAACCTAGAAACACCAATTACCCTGATCTTCCTACTATCAGTATCAAAATAAATATTTGCACCACATTGATTTAGATAGTCAATTAAAGTAACGACCTCCGGCTCTAAGGCAACATTTTCAAGAACTACCTCAGAACTACCTATGACAGCATACATGACCAAATTCATAGTAGCACCAACAGAAGGAAAAAGCATTTTAAACTCAGCGTCTTTTTCTTCCTTATAGATAACATCTATATAATCATCCGCCAACTTCACTTCTGCACCAAGAGCTTCCAACCCATTAAGATGAATATCAAAAGGTCTTTTCTCACTAAAGCTACAACCTCCAGGAAAGCCAATTCTTACACGACCCTTCTTCTTCAACATAGAGCCTAGTAGCATCAGTGAGCATCTAGTTTTAGATGTCATCTCACCGCATAACTCAAGAGGTTCATTCGAAATAGAACTAGTATCAATAGTTACACACTCTCCTTTCTCTACAACTCTGGCACCAACATTTTTTAAAATTTCCTTAGCTCCTTTATAGTCTAAAAGAGTTGTAGGTACATTACAAAACTTGGTCTTAGTATCTGGAATCAATCCTGCAAAAATTAAATGTAGCAGAGCATTTTTTGCACCACTAATACTAATCGTTACTTCTTCAGCAATTTTATTTAGCTTTTTTACTCTTACTGCCTTCATCTTTTGTTCTCTTATTTTTTCTATCTGCAAAAGGATTGTCTGACTGTTTAAATTCAAATACTATAGGAGTACCACGAAAATCTAAAGCTTCTCTAAAGAAATTTTCTAAATATCTTTTATATGAATTAGGTAATCTATTAACTTGGTTACCATGTATAACGATGACAGGAGGATTATGCCCACCAACATGAGCATACTTAAGCTTAATTCTAAATTTACCAACCATCGGGGGTGAATGAGCCTCAACAGCAAGTTGCATCAGACGAGTTGCATCTGCTGTAGTTATTTTTTTATTCGCACAATTATATGCAGTATCTATAGACTCAAACACATGCCCTACATTTGTACCATGCAATGCCGAAATAAAGTGCATATCGACATAATCTTCTAAGAAGAATAATTTTCGCTTCAAATCTTGTTTAACTTGATTGCGATCTTCTTCAGTCATACCATCCCACTTATTTATAGCCAACACAAGTGCTCTACCATTCTTGATAGCAAAATGTATCAAACTTAAATCTTGATCTGAAATTCCTTGTCTTGCATCAACCACAGCAACCACAACATTTGAATCTTGTATTGCTTGTAGAGTCTTAATAACAGAAAACTTTTCTAATGTCTGTTTTACCTTACCCCTTTTACGCACACCTGCTGTATCAACAATAGTGTATTTATGCCCATGGCGCTCAAACGGAATACTAACACTATCGATAGTAGTGCCAGGCATATCAAAAACCACTACTCTGTCTTCTCCAAGCATTCTATTTGTAAGTGTTGATTTGCCTACATTAGGGCGCCCAATAAGCGAGAAGTGTATACCATGGCGCAGTTGCTCCTTATGCTCTTGTGTCTGAGTGTAGTCCTGATAGTATTCATTCAGAGGTTTTTTAAGAAATTTATCAATAAGCTTTTGGGTGTTTCTACGATGTGCTGCTGATACTGAAAATACTTTTTCAAAGCCAAATTTATAAAAATCTGCCATTGCAGACTCTTCTTCAACACCATCTACTTTATTCACGACAACTACTACTTTCTTATCTTTCTGACGCAAAAGATCGGCAACATACTCATCTCCAGCTGTTAAACCTGATCTACCATCAACCACAAAGAAAACTAAATTCGCTTCATCTATTGCCATCTGAGACTGTTTTGCCATAAACTCATCAAAACCTGCATCTTGATCTGATATACCACCAGTATCGACAACAAGATAATCTAAGCCATCGTATTTAGCCTGACCATATTGACGATCACGAGTTACTCCCTCAAAATCAAAAACCAATGCATCACGAGAGTTTGTTAAAACATTAAAAAGAGTAGATTTACCAACATTGGCTCTACCAACTATTGCAACCAAGAAAGACATATATGTCCTATAAATTTATTATATATACTAATTACTAATCTTACTCTATTTATCGATTTTTATAAAGCTAAAGCTCATATTAAACATACACAGATAAATCTATAGTGAACGTATTCATTTTCTGACCATTATACAAGCTTTGCCAAGAGTACTCTGGGCCAACCAGTACATTATCATCAAATAAAGACCTTTGGGTAGATATCAAAATCTGATCTTTAATCCCTGAAGCTGTTTTGAAAGTCCCAACCCCTGCAGATAGTGGCATAGGAATATTATCAGCATTATAAGAGTGTCCATAACTGGCGTTAATATTTTGCCCCTTACCAAACAATGTTAATGTATACGCAGCCTGTACTGTAAAAGCTCCTGCATAAGCATTACCATAACCGTTAAACTGTGTACTTTGCGTAGTAGTCGTTGCCCAACCTGCCCCAAGATTTAGATTACCAGGTAAAAAAGGTATACTCTGGATACTAATTGCTGTATCGACATTAAACTCACCAACACGATTATTTATAAAACTAAATCTACTATTAGCTCCTCTAATATCATGCATATACCCTAGGTTAAAACCAATTTGTCCTAGATTATCAATTTTTACAGCATCGAAGTATGCTAATGAAAAAGTTGCATGATTCTCCGCATCAAAAAGCGTAAAGTTGGCATTTGAGGTGTCACCTCTATAGTTTATAGCTGCATTGGTAATTCTATTTGGTCTAAACATGTTCGCAGTAATACTATTTGTCCATGGACCACCACCACCATAAGATCCAACAGAAGGTCTATATTTACCAACAGATACAAATACTGGTGTTGTGTCAAGATTACCAAAAATAACAAAACCATCCTGAAGATCATAGTTATTATTTTGATCAGCGACAAAATCCATATTAGCGGTTACATAATGCCCAAGATTTGCCAAAAAATATAGTGTTGCACTTGTTAGGTATATGTTTTCGCCATTACCGTCAAAGGTTCCACCTGACCTTGTTGTAATATTGCTACCATTCCATGTCTGAGCATCTGCCTGAATAAATCCACCAAAAAAGATTGCATAATCATCAAAGAATGCTCTCTGTCTAAGAATACTTGATGCAAAAAGGTTACTTGGTAACTGACCAATCGGTACGGTGTTATTACTTGAGAATGAGCCCACATAAGTAACTTCACCCTGCGTAGTAATCTTAACTTGATCACCAACATCGACCTGGTCGCTATCGCTATTAGCAGGGGCGCCTATAACCATTTGCTCTTGCAAATACTGCTCTCTAACTCTTACATTTTTATCAAAATCACTAAATTCAATATTAGCTTTTTGTTGCGAGCCTAAGCCAACCTTGACTTCTGTATTTTCTTGCTGATCTAAATTATTAATCTCTGCTTGTAGCAATTTAATTTGACTTGCTAATTGAGCAACTTCCTGTTGACTCAACTGTTGCTGATCATCTGCATAAGAGATGTCAAAAATTGAAAAAATTAATGCTGAAGCATATATCTTTTTTTTAAGCATTCATAATATATTTCTATACGTATACTGACATATCGAGAGTAATTGTATTCATATGTTCACCACTATATAGTCTTTGATATGCATACTCTGGACCGAATAGAACGTTATCATCAAAGTACGCTCTCTGAGCAGAGAAAATAAGCTGCTCTTTAATACCTGTTGCAGTATTACCAAAGTTTGGTGATGCATTTGCTGTACCCATTGGTATTGCTTGAGAATTGTATGATTGACCATAAGTAACGTTAAAGTTAGTATTTCTACCTCCTAGCATAGCTGCGTAGTTGAGTGCTCCGTACCATGCACCTGCTAACACATTACCATTACCAACACCGTTAAACTCTTCGGCATTTGTGGTACTTGCCCATCCGGCACCTATCTGGAATATTCCTCCCCACATACTATAAGCCAAGTTTCCATCAACGTTAATAGCACCAACTGTATCTCCTTTTCTATTCAAATTATCCAGAGCTAATGGAATAGAGCTATTTCCAGCACCTGCAATATTATATACATAACCAACGTTAAAACCTGCACCTAGATTAGGAGTCCAACTATCTGCATAGAATAGACCTGTAGAGAAGTTTGCATGCTTGTCATCTGAACCAAATACAGCCACAGATGCGTTCCATACCGCGTCTTTATAGTTTAATGAAACGTTAGTGACATTATCAGGAGCTAAGAAACCGGTAATACCACCTGTCCATGAACCACCACCACCATAAGATCCAACAGTTGGTTTGTTTCTACCTGCTGTTACAAAGAATGGCGATGTATCAAGGTTACCAAATATAACAAAAGCGTTACCTAAACCAAAGCTTCCTGACTCATCTGTATCAAAGTCAAACTGCGCTGTTACATAATGCCCTAGATTTGATAGGAAATACAGTTTTGCATTCGTTAGATATATGTTTTGTCCATTAGCAGATAATCTTTGATTGTTAGGATTATTCTTAGTAATTCCACTACCCCACCATGCTTGTGCATCAGCCTCGATAAAGCCACCAAAGAATACCGAATAATCATCAAATTTCTCTCTTTGACCTAATAGTGTAGATGCAAAAAGGTTTGAAGAAATCTGTCCAATAGGAATACTGTTGTTACCAGAGTATGAACCTAAGTAAGTTACCTGACCTTGTGTAGTAATTGCTGGAGCCCCACCTACGTCAATACCACCATTTGAGCTGAAAATACCTCCAGCTGGCTGATCTCCTAAACTTACAATTGAGTCGCTAGCACTAACATTTTGCATAATATCAGAAGGATCACTATCTGACACTAGAGCTCGACTTAAATCTCTACCTTCACCATTACCACCAAGAGATCCAGGGTTTTTATTGCCATCTACTTTTGAACTATATGTAGTAAACGATGAGCTACCATTAGATGTATTTTTTAAACCACCATTACCATTTTGTGATTTTAACTGCTGTAACTGACCTTGAAGCTGCTGAACCTGCTTCTGTAAACTAAGCAATAACTCTCTCTCATTCACGCTACCACTTGACTGCTGAGAAGCATTTGCTGAAGTCGAAGCTGAGCTTGTACTATTTTGTGATGATTGACCAAGACTCTGATCTCCAATACTTGTAGCTCCCAGAGGCCCTCCCTGAGAAACCACTTGTGGGGAGTCTTCTGAATAAGCATAACCATAGCAAGCTAGTAAGCTGCCAACCAACATACAAGTTCTTTTCAATCTACCTACCACAACTCTTCCTCAAAAAATATTTAACTAGTGACATAGAAAAATCTTTTTGAGTCTAGCATAATTTTATGGTTGGTTTCAACAAATTTTATGCATCAATATAAGATAAGATTTATTAATTTTAGATAGGCATATAAGGGGCGTAAGTTGGTGTCCAAGACGATAAATTAATTAATCTTTCTACCTCACTATCAAACTCTTCCTCTGTAAGATCTTCCAAATCAACGTCTACACCATGAACATTTTCCAAAATAGCTTGCTTAGCTACTGCTTTAGTTATCTCTTTCGTTACTTCAACTAAGTCAGATATTTTAGCAAGCAATGGTTGTGTTATATCTTCATTGATTACCATTGGAGATAATTCACTCAACCTGTAACAAGCAGCTCGAATCATACCTTTTGTAAGAATTTTTGCATGCACTGCAACTGAACCGAGGCCCAAACCAGGAAATATAAAGGCATTATTACCTTGAGAAATTCTATATTTACACCCATTATATGTTACATCTGGGAATGGACTACCTGCGGCTATCAGTGCCCTACCTTCTGTCCACTTAATAATATCTTCAGGTAATGCTTCACATAGCGAAGTTGGATTAGATAAAGGCATAATGATAGGATAATTATTATTTTTAGCCATTGTTTTAATGATTTCCTCATTAAATGATCCTGGCTGACCTGAGGTTCCAATTAAAATATCACATTTTGTATTTTTGACAGCTTCTTCTAATGTTATATAACTTGGATCTTCGACTTTCCAGGTATCAATCTCATCACTAAATTTAACAAAAGGCTTCTGTTCAGGTGTAATTCTTTTCGCTCTTAACTTATCGCATACCAAACCATACCTATCAACTAAATAGATACTCTTCATAGCTTCTTCGATAGATACACCCGCTCTATCTGATATTACATCTGCAAGCTGTCTTGCAATACCACATCCTGCGCTTCCAGCACCATAGATAACTATTCTAATATCACATATACCACTTATAGCTTCTTCGGGAGTCAACTCTCCCACCTCTATCCTTTTTGCACTAGCAGTCTTGACAGCGGCTATACAGTTAGCTGCTGCCACAATACCGGTACCTTCTATGTCATCATTAAATGTACATAGCTTATCCTTATATTTCTCAAGGATACGTGTAGCATTATCACGACCCAGATCTTCCCAGTGCAAAAACACATTAGGAAACCTTGTCTTAACCTGACTCACAAATTCTTCAATAAATTCATCATAAGTCTCACCTGAAACCCTTGGCAGGCGTATACCAAGATAGCCAGGTGCACTTAGCAACTGATCGTTATTAGTACCCATATCCAACTGAACTGGTAAAACTCTCGCTGGATCTATACCGCTAGCGGCAACATAAACCATGATCTTACCGATACTAATATTCATACCACCAATACCTTGATCGCCAATACCAAGAACAGCTTCACCATCTGTTACAAGAACTAAGTCAATACTGTTATACTCGTATCTTTCTAAGATCTTAGCAATATGTTTTTTGTGGCTTATAGATAAGAAAAGTCCGCTCTGTTTTCTAAATGAGCTACTATACTTTTGTACTGCTTCACCAACTGTAGGTGTATATATAACTGGCATTATATCTTCAATATTTTCGCGGACAAAATGATAAAAAAGAGTTGTATTTAAATCATGCAACCTATTCAAAAATACATATTTCTCAAGAGCATTTGGCTTTTGATCAAGCTGCCTTTTAACTCTAGCAGCTTGCTCGTCCAAACTTTCAACTTTCTCAGGAAGATAACCGATTAAATCAAATGCAATTCTTTCCTCTTGGCTAAAAGCAACATCTTTATTTAAAACACGATTATTTAATAATTGCCTACCAGTAAGATTTGTCTCAATCGCAAAAACCTTACCAATCTTATTCCTTAATTTTCTAATTCTTTTCTCACGTGCCATGATTTAAACCACTCAATAATAATTTGTGTTATACGATAACCTAAACATCTAACAGATAAGTATCTATCAGTAGTTGCTTTTTTTCAACAAAAAATGAATACTATAGGCTATTATACTCCTAAATAAAATAGCTTTAAACCTTCTTTTTTATAATGAAAATTATTACAAACTTAACCAAAACTAATAATTCTTCAGCCAAAGCTGTAGCTATAGGCTCATTTGACGGTGTTCATCTAGGACACCAAGCAATCATAAAAAAGCTTATCAATATAGCTAAGGAGAACAATCTAGTACCTTGTATTATGTTTTTTGAACCTTTACCTAAAGAGTTCTTTCTCAAAGAAATTGCGCCTTCGAGAATATATGACTTTAGAAATAAGATTATCAATCTCAGTAAGTTAGGAGTTGAATATATAATCTGTCAAAAATTCAATGAAAAATTTGCAAATATAGAAGCAAGAGAATTTATTGAGGAATTTCTTGTTAAAAAGCTAAATACAAAACATATAATAGTTGGCGATGATTTCAAATTTGGCAAAAACCGAACTGGCAACTATGAACTATTAAAACAATACTCCCTGACTCACAAATTTACAGTTGATAGAATTTCTACACTTAATCTTGATAATCACCGTATAAGCAGTAGCCAAATTCGACAGTCTATTGCCGAGCACAATATCAAACAAGCAAACAAACTACTTGGAAACTCACTAAAGATTAATTCGAGAGTTTTACATGGACAAAAAAACGGTAGAAAAATCGGGTTTCACACTGTAAATCAGAAGCTACTCAAGAATTCAGCCTTAAAAGGAGTATATTTATCAAAGGTTCATATTGGTAACGAAATATTCTATGGAGTTACAAATGCTGGCACTCGACCTACTATTGATGGTAAAAACAACCTTCTAGAAACACACATATTCAACTTTAATGAATATATTTACGGCAAACACATAACAACTGAAATTATTGACTTTATTAGACCAGAAAAAAAATTTAACTCGTTTGATGAACTTAAAGCTCAGATTTCTAAAGATACAGAAACTGCAAAAAAATTAATAACTACATTATAAAGAGTATTAACATAATAACCTTTGTACTTTATAATCTCAGCTTAAGTAATTTTAATTTCAGAATATAAACTATTTATAAATATCTAAGGAACCCTCATGAGTGACTACAAAGACACCTTAAACCTTCCAAAAACCTCTTTCTCAATGAAAGGCAACCTGGCAAATAAAGAACCTATGATTCTTAACAAGTGGGAAAAACAAGGTATTTACAGAAAAATCAGAGAACATTTTGCTGGTCGAGATAAGTTTGTATTACATGATGGTCCTCCATACGCTAATGGAAGTATACACGTTGGACATGCTGTTAATAAGATTCTGAAAGATATAATTGTCAAATCAAAAACACTAAGTGGGTATGATGCCCCTTATATCCCAACATGGGATTGTCACGGCCTGCCTATAGAACTACAAGTAGAGAAAAAGCACGGTAAAGCTGGACAAAAAATATCTGAAAATGCATTTAGAAAAGAATGTCGTAAATATGCAAAAAAACAAGTAGAAATACAAAAGAAAGATTTCAAGAGATTAGGTGTATTAGGTGAGTGGGATAACCCCTACCTGACTATGGACTTTAATTATGAAGCTAACATGATTAGAACATTGGCAAAGATTATTGAAAATGGTCATTTAAGTAAAGGTTTTAAGCCTGTACATTGGTGTACTGACTGTGGATCAGCACTTGCAGAAGCCGAAGTAGAATACATGGACAAAGTTTCTCCAGCCATTGATGTAAAGTTCAAAATTAAAGACAAAGCGAAGCTTGCTAAAGCCTTTGGTCTTGAGTCACTGAATCATGATGCTTTTGCAGTTATTTGGACAACTACTCCATGGACGTTACCAGCGAACCAAGCCATAGCTGTTCACAACGAACTTAACTATAGTCTAATCAAAGTTGAAGACTCATACATCATACTAGCTGAGAACCTTGTTGAGCAGACTATCAAGAGATATGCAATCGAAAATGCTCAGGTTATAGCTAATACAAGCGGCAACAAGCTAACGGGAATCATAGCAGAACATCCCTTCTATAGTCGTCATGTACCAATTTTACACGGAGACCATGTAACAGATGATTCTGGTACAGGTATGGTTCACACAGCTCCAACTCACGGTGTCGAGGATTTTGCATTAGGCGTACAACATGGTTTATCTATGGAAATTTTTGTAAAAGGCAACGGTTGTTATAGTGAGAATACCAAGCTCTTTGCCGGAGAATTTGTCTTTAAGGCCAACGACAGAATCATTGAACTCTTAGGTGAAAAGAAGCGCTTAATGAATTTTGACAAAATTAAACATAGCTATCCTCATTGCTGGCGTCATAAGACTCCTTTGATATTTAGAGCCACACCTCAATGGTTCGTTAGTATGGAAAAAGAAGGTTTGCGTGAAAAGGCTATTGAGGCAATCAAAGAAACTAGTTGGGCTCCTAGCTGGGGACAAGCCCGTATAGAGGGTATGATTAAAGATAGACCAGATTGGTGTATATCTCGTCAAAGAACATGGGGCGTACCATTACCATTATTCATTCATAAAGAAACTGAAGAACTACATCCTAATACTATTGAGATACTTCACAAAGTAGCTCAAAAGATAGAAAAAGGTGGTATTGAGGCATGGTTTAATGCAGATGATAATGAGTTCATAGCTGAGACAGATACATATAAACGTGTGAAAGATACATTGGATGTATGGTTTGACTCTGGTTCATCAAGTATGTGTATTTTAGATATAGACAAAAGTTTAAGCTACCCAGCTGATTTGTATTTAGAAGGGTCTGATCA
This sequence comes from Francisella salimarina, assembly GCF_007923265.1. Lineage (NCBI taxonomy): Bacteria > Pseudomonadati > Pseudomonadota > Gammaproteobacteria > Thiotrichales > Francisellaceae > Francisella > Francisella salimarina. The sequence continues at coordinate 492,553 of NZ_VOJA01000004.1, read as the reverse complement.
ACATCGAGGCTGGTTCCAAACATCTCTATTAGTCGCTATGTCTGCTAAAGGTAGCCAACCGTATAAAGAAGTCTTCACCCATGGTTTTGTAGTTGATGAACATGGACGCAAAATGTCCAAATCTCTAGGCAATGTAACCTCACCTCAAGATATTTATAATACTTTAGGTGCAGATATACTTCGTCTATGGACAGCATCTACTGATTACAAGAGTGAAATGGCTGTTTCTGATCAAATTCTAAAAAGAACTGCTGACACTTATCGTAGATTACGCAATACTGCTAGATTCTTATTATCAAACCTAGAAGGCTTTAATCCAGAAACAGATATTATTGAGTTTGACAAACTAGTCAAGTTAGATCAATGGGCAATAGCTAAAACAAAAGAATTCCAAGACAAAATAATTGAAGCTTACGATAAATATCAAACTCATACTGTAGCTCAATTAATCCACCATTTTTGTTCTATTGAAATGGGCAGCTTCTATCTAGATATTATCAAAGATAGGCAATACACTGCAAAAGCAGATGGCCATCCACGTAAATCAGCTCAAACTGCCATATATCATATAGTACATGCTCTAGTAAGATGGATGTCTCCTATACTTTCATATACAGCTGATGAAATTTGGGAGGCTACACCAAAGACTACTGACCTACCTATTCAACTTTGTGAGTGGTATACTGATCTAAAATCATTTAATAACCAAGATGAGTTAAATCTAGAATTCTGGGCAAAAATTCAAGAAATACGCTCAGAAGTTAATAGAATACTTGAGATTAAAAGAAATGAAGATGTGATTAAAGCATCATTAGAAGCAGAAATTATCATCTATGCAGATAATGATAATTATAAACTTTTAGAGAAACTTGGTAATGAGCTTAGATTTTTACTGATATCATCAAAAGCGAGTCTGAGAGCTATTGAGGAAAGAACAAATAACTCTATTGAATCAAATATCACAGGCCTAAATGTTGAAGTTAATAAGATTGAAGAACCAAAATGTGAAAGATGTTGGCATCGTAGCGCTACTGTGGGTCAAAATGAAGAATATCAAGATATCTGCAGTCGTTGCGTTGAAAATATTACTACCGAAAACGGAGAATCACGTGAGTTCGCTTAAATATAAGCTTAAATATTTTATTTTAGCAATTGCTATTATAATTGCTGATTTATACACAAAATATTTGGCTAATACACAATTAGAATTTGCACAACCTGTAAAAGTGACTAGCTTCTTTAATTTTACTTTATTATACAACCATGGAGCTGCATTCAGTTTACTAAGCAATGATCAAACATCATGGCAAATGATTATGTTCGCCACTATTTCATTAATCGCTGCAATTGTGCTTGTATATTTGATAATCAAACAGCCAACTAGTGCAAGACTTAACCTAATCTCATTCTCACTTATATTAGGAGGAGCTCTAGGTAACTTCTATGATAGGGCTTTTCAAGGTTATGTCATCGACTTCTTAGATTTTCATATTGGTAATTATCACTGGCCATCTTTTAATATAGCTGATTCAGCAATAACCTGTGGCGTAATACTTCTGATACTTGCTTCGTTATTTACCAAAAAATCATAGTGTTTTCTTATAGTCAGTATAGAACTGCCTAGCTTTAAACTCATTACCTCCGTAAGAAATACTATATACAGTTTGGCCCATTTTTGAATCCTGTTCCATAATAACTCCCATATACTTCATATCAGGAAGAGGCTTATTAAGTTCCGCGATAATAGTAGCCGTTTGAGGTAACTTCTCATTAATCATGATTGTATAACCGTTATCTTTAAGATACTCAATCAACTTCTTATACCTATCATTAAAATCCTTTCCATCCAAACGAATAACTTGATCTGGATAGTTCGCCACTAAAAATCTAGCTCCATCGATATCATTTGTATGCTTACTATAACTAACTTCTCTAGCTTTACTATACCTTGTTAACTTATCATAGTGATCGATATTGTCCTGAATATCTTCTTTTATAGTACAAGAAGCCATAGACATACCCACTAAACTCAGCACAAATATTCTTTTATACATTTCAAACTCAAAACACGAGAATCCCAATAGATTAATTATAACTCTAAAACACCTATTTTATAAGCTTTTGATATACACAAAAACAATATCATCAGCATGCTTTATTTATGTACAAAATATCCATACAATATAAAGAAAAAATTCTAAGATAACCATGTCTAAAGGTTCTACTACTAAAAAATGGATTCAAGAGCATACTTCTGATTACTATGTAGCTCAAGCTAATAAACTTGGCTATCGTAGTCGAGCAAGTTTTAAAATCCTTGAAATACAAGATAAATACAATTTATTTAAACAGAATATGTTTATAGTTGATCTTGGAGCTGCTCCAGGAGGCTGGTCAGAGCAAGTAATAAAATTCATAGGGAATAAAGGTAAACTTATTGCTTTAGATTTGCTTGATATGACTCCAATTGCTGGAGTAGAATTTATTCAAGGTGATTTTTCAAGTGATGAAACTTACGATAAACTAATTCAACTCATCAATAATAGAAAAATTGACTGTGTAATATCTGATATGTCTCCTAATCTTAGTGGTAACAAAACTTCTGATCAAGCTAGATCTATCCACCTCCTTGAGCTGGCCTTAGACTTTGCCAATACTAATCTCAACAAAAACGGCTCATTTGTTGCAAAAGTATTTCAAGGTCAAGGTAGTGATGAGTATATTAAACTAGTGAGAGAATCTTTTAACAAAGTTGTACAGTTCAAACCTAAATCATCAAGACCCAAATCTAGAGAATTCTATATAGTGGCTGACGGATTTAAAGGGTAGATATTTTATTAAGATGGTTCTTCACAGCTGAAATGTCCTCTAAACCAAATAAATAGTCCCTCCTAAAAAAATAAATATCATAAGATATAAGTACCAAAACATATCAATATAATTAAATGAAAAATACTAAACAGTTATTTATTTGCTTTATTGGAATTGTTCTAATAGCCTCTATTTTAAGAGCCCCTATTACATCAGTATCACCACTACTTACAAATATTGTAAATACAATTAATATTTCTCCAGTAACCGCCGGACTATTAGTTAGCCTACCATTACTAATTTTTGCAACATTATCTGTATTTATTTTTTCTTTTACAAAAAAACTCTCGTTGGAAACAAGCTTAATAGTATCTATAATATTGATAACTCTTGGTATATTAATACGCTCTCATATTAATATATATTCAATATTTTTAGGTACCATCATTATCGGTATTGGTATCACCATATCTAATGTTCTTATCCCAGTTTTTATAAAGAAAAAATTTCCAAACAATATACCCATTATGATATCCGTGTATGGATTAATGATGGGGCTAGGATCTTGGCTAACCATTAGTTTAATGATACCAATTATGCATCTAGCACAAAGACTCTCTTACTCAGACAATTCTGGCTTAACACTAGCATTATCAAGTGTTGCTATACTTGGTATAATAACTTTAATTATATGGCTACCTCAGCTTAAGAATAAAACCCTATTACCAAAAAATAATAACTCCACAAATCTCCATAGCCACATCTGGAAATCTAAGATCGCATGGCAAATAAGTATATTCTTATCATGTAGCGGTATACTTATGTACACTCTTTCCACATGGATTCCTTCCATTCTAGAAAGCAAAGGATACTCTATTCAGAATGCTGGTTATTTAGCAGGGTTATTTCAAATATCATCAAGCCTTCCTGTATTGATGATAACTCCTCTTATGAGAATATTAAAAAACAAAAATATTCTTACATTAGTATTTGCATTATGTAATTTTTTAGGAACTTTATTGCTTTTACTTAATGTATTTACTTTTATTGCAATTATAATGCTAGGAGTAGGAATTGGTGGTGCATTTATGGTCAGCTTAATATTGATAGGCATCAGAACTAGTAATACACAACTAGCTGCTGTCCTTTCTGGTAAATCTCAATCAATAGCCTATATATTAGCCGCTTTAGGTCCTATTATAACTGGGACATTCCATCAAATAACTTCTAGCTGGAAGTTACCTCTTATTATTTGTCTTTGTGTAACGGTTATTATGGTTATTTTTTCACTTTTTGTTGCAAATCCTGAAAAAATAAGCGTTGATGATATTTAAAAATTACTCTGACAATAGTCTTTAACATACTTTTTAGGAGAACATTTAAAAATCCTCTTAAAGAAAGTAACAAAAGTACTCGTCGATTCATACCCTAAGTACTCAGAAACCCAATTTACTGAATAACCTTCATATAATTTTTGTAGCGCTACAACAATATGCAATTGTTTTTTCCAATCACTAAAATTCATCCCTATATTTTTTTTGATTTTCCTTGCCAAAGTCTTACTACTAACAGAACATTCATAAGCCATATCAGATATATATTTATATTTTGTTGGTTTACTGAGCCATTGAAGAGCTACTTCTTGTAAAATCTTTTCTGAAGGTAAAGAAAAATTATAAAATGTTGGTAACATTTTTGATAATTGGTCAACTAAAACACTAGCTATTTTTTGATTTTCATAATTCAATTGGTCTAAAACTCTTTGTTGTGATAAGTATAGAATCAACTCTTTTATCAGAGGAGATATGTATAGCACACAAGCCTTCTTCGGCATATTAGCAAGCATTGACTTATCTACGAAAGCCATACACACTTCACCACCTTTTGTGATTAAATTACTATGATAAACATAACTAGGAATCCATAATGCACTGCCTAAAGGTACTGCCCAAATATTAGCCTCGACATTTGACTGAATAAGCCCCTTAGTTGGCAATATTAATTGAGCTTTAGAATGACTATGATATTCAGACTCCTCATCACAGTCTTTAACTTGAGATTTTCCTACAATTAAAGCATTTGAATAGTTTTCCGGATCAAAATCAGTAGTTAAAGTATCTTGCATAAGCATTTAACTGAATTCACAAAAGGGTTTAAGAGATTCTATTATTAAATCTAAATATCATGCTTCCATAACTCTAGCATCCTATTAGCAACAACCTTATTAGCTTTTGCTGTTGGATGACAATAATCCCAACACAAGTATTTTTCAGGATCACCAAGTATATCTATATCATACTGGATATTACCTAAAGAATCTGCACCGCCATAGCTATCAATACATGCATCAGTAACATTCTCAAACCCATATTTTCTTGGAGAATCAATACAATCGTTTAATAAGGTAAAGAAATCAAAAAGCTTAAGATTAACATTGGGAAAAAGCATCTGCAACTCTGCAACACGATTTCTTAATAGTCCATTTTGCAAATTCACATTAGTCTTCAAATATGATTTAAAGAACTTACCAACCCAGTTAGAAAGATACTCTTTGTACCCCGGAGCTCTAGTCACATCAGGAATATTCCACAAGATTATATTTTTAGCTCCCATTTTTATAACTTTACGGACGATTTTACTCAAATCTCTTGCCACTCTGAACTTCGGCATCAAATTTATATATGGTATTTCATTGTATACCATAAACATGAAGTTATTTGCTCCACCATTCACAATAACCAAGTCATCATTAGCAAAACGACCTTCTTCATTCTCAAATCTAGCAACCTGATCAGATACTGAAAAAGAATGAAATTTTAGTAGCGAAGAAGGATTGGCTCCATGAGTTAAAGCACCTCCAATAGCATAATTTTTATGCTTAATTTCCTGCGTTTTTTGGTCTTTAGCCAATATTTCGGCCAGTACCTCAGTCGAAACAAGACCATTTGAAAATCTTCCATTATGATATGGTTTACCCGGTATATCTAATGTCTTCATAATATTACCATTATCTAAAAGGCTGTCCCCGAAGACTACAATTCTACCTATTTGTTGCATATCTAATCCTTATACTCAAAAAAATTAGCCATCCAATGGGCTATTATCAAACTATTATCCCTAATCCTCAAACTTTCTAAAGCATGATGAAACTCATTTTTTATATCATCTTGATATTCTTTTATAAGAGCATGATTATGCACTTTTAGCATCTCAGGATGTGCTTGTATCCCCAAAACATGATTATTAATACAAAACATCTGTACCTTGCAGTAGTCACTTGTGCTTATTAGCTCTGCATCCTCAGGCAACTCGACTATCATATCCTGATGATAAAACAATAGACTCAAATAATTATGAAATGGACTCATCCACGGTTTTTTTGTAAGAACTTCAACATTACGTACCCCTACAGCAAACCCCATAGGCCCTCTCTCGACTCTACCACCTAAGGCTTGAGCCAAAATTTGATGTCCAAAACAGATACCTATAATTTTTTTGTTTTGCTGATAGAGATTCTTTATCTCTGTTTTTAGCTTAACTATCCATGAAAGATTATCAAAAGCTGTAGCTTTACTGCCTGTAATAATAAAGCCATCATATTCATCATAATTATCGGGATATTCTTGGATAGTCACATCATAAATATCAAAATCAACAACCACTGATAACTTAAAAAAAAGATTGGCAAACATATCAGGATAATTACCACCTGCAACTCCACGTCGATGCTCTGGAATGTGATCTGTTTGTAATATTGCTATTTTCATCTTATATTTACATTAGTTTATTAGTGCATCAAATAGTATTTTTTTAAACTCTTCTGTCATTTCAAAAGTATAGCTATGATTCTTAGAACCACCACGAGCACCTTTTATAGTTAAAAGATTACCATCCTTAGAAATGTTTTTGATATTTATCACATCAATTCTTTCACTATCTAGGACCTCAGCTTTACGCTTCCAGTTATCTCTATATCTAGTAATAGCACTACGATACGAGCCTGATATTTTATTTTCTAAAGCTTTCTTTACAAATTCTTCAGCCCCTTGAGGTATTTCTTCTGCGAACTTTTTAAGCTCATATAGAGTCCTTACATCCTCAATAATACCTTTATTTGATAATTCACGGATATTATCTTCTGCATCAGCTATTTTTAGACGCATCGATATCCAACTATTATCTCGACCTAAAACCTTAGCTATATCAGATTTTTTGACATTCTTATTTTCGATCAGATCTCTTAATGCATCTGCTTCTTCAAATGGTGATACATTCTCTCTTTGATCATTTTCTAAAAGCTGTAATAAAATAATACTTGCATCAGACTCTTCTTGCCTTACAATACACGGTATAGTTGTCAATCCCGCTTTTTGACTTGCTAAATATCTTCTCTCTCCAGCAATGATATGATGTGCTCCATCATTTTTTTTAGCAGTAACAATAATTGGCTGAATAACACCATTTTCTCGGATACTTTCCGCAAGAGAATCAATGTTTTTAAATGTCTTTCTTGGCTGATTAGCATCAGGTTTAACAAGATTCAAAGGTAATTCAAAAAGCTGGCCCACTTTACTTGCTTGATCACTAAGCTCTTGTAGTTGCATAGCTCTGAGAATATCTTTTTTTTCTTGAGCTACTGCATCATGAACTTTAGAATTAGTTTTACGATTCATTAAAGAAACTTTCTTGGCCATTATTTTTCTTCCCCAAAAAACTCAACTATTTCTCTAGCTAATTTTTTAACTTGAATATGTACTTTACTTTGCTTTGCATACTCACCCACATATACACCCTCAGCTTCAGCTTCTATAAACTTAACACTTTGAGATACATAAGCTTCAAAATAATTTCCATCTTCTTCAAAAAACTCTAGTAAACTCTTTGCCATATTCGATTGCATCTGCACTCTATTTGCAAAAAACTTATATGGCTTTTCAGCTGTTAAAGCCAAATCCTTAGCCTCTATCAGACCTGATAAGTCCATTCCACTTGGAGAACATGGTATAACCACCAAGTCAGAGAGCAAAGCTGACTTTAGGGCTGCAGTTTGGAAATTAGGTGGAGTATCAATAACAACAAAGTCTAAGTTTTGTTTTAATTCTATAACCTTTTCTCTTACATTCTTCTCGTCAAGGTTATAAACAAAATCACCAGCATCATTGTTTTTTGTCATCCACATGTATGCATCAGGTTTATCTTTATCCATATCAACTATAGCAACTTTATAGCCTTGCTCTTTTAGGCCACACGCAATATTAATTGCCGTTGTTGTTTTTCCCGAGCCACCTTTTTGTTGCAACAAAGACACAACTTTTGCACATTTTTGATTCATTTTAAAAAAACCTTAAAATATATAAATTAACTTATTATATAGAGTACTTAGGAAATTATAGTCTATATTTGCCTGCTATAAAACCAACTTTTATACATTAGCTATTGATAAGCTGAGTGTTTTCTTATATTTTATTAATTCATTCACGAGTATTCGCAAAAATACTCTTTTTATACAAAATTATTTCAAAGGTTTAAAATGGCAAAAAATTTAGTAATTGTTGAGTCTCCTGCCAAAACGAAGACTATAAAAAAATATCTTGGCAACGATTTTGATATCTTGGCTTCATTTGGTCATGTTCGAGAAATACCCTCTAAAGATACATCAATTGATGTAAACGATAATTTTAAAATCAAATTTACAACAAGTGAAAAGAGCAAGAAACATTTAGATGCAATAAAAAAATCTGCAAAAAATGCAGAAAATATATATCTTGCTACCGATCCAGATAGAGAAGGAGAAGCCATATCCTGGCACGTACAAGAAGTACTTAAAAATGCACGTTTACTGAAGGATAAAAATGTTTATCGTGTTACATTTAATGAGATCACAAAATCAGCTGTAACGAATGCTATAGAAAATCCAAAAGAACTATCTATGGACTTAGTTAATGCTCAAAAAGCTCGTCAGGCATTAGACTTTCTTGTAGGATTTAACCTTTCACCTCTACTATGGCGTAAAATAACTAGTGGTTTATCTGCTGGAAGAGTTCAAAGCCCTGCTCTTAGAATGATAGTTGAACGTGAAATTGAGCGTGAGAATTTCGTTAAAAAAGATTACTGGAGCTTGACTGCTGATATATTCAAGCAAAAACAAATTTTTGCAAATCTGACTGAGTTTGACTGCACTAAAGTTGAACAGTTCACTTTCACAGCAGAAAAAGATGCTGAAAAAGCTAAGGCTACAATTGTTAAAGATGCAAGTGGATTTTTAATTGTAGAAGGTATTACTGAGAAAAAAACTAGAAGAAACCCATATCCTCCATTTATAACATCAACATTGCAACAGGAAGCTTCAAAAAAGCTAGGCTTTACTGCCAAGAGAACAATGTCTACGGCTCAAAAGCTTTATGAAGGTATGGACTTAGGCAATGGCGAATCTGTTGGTCTTATCTCATACATGAGAACAGACTCAACCAACTTATCTAATGACGCTCTTAATGATATCAGAAGTTTCATTGAATCTAAGTTTGATAAGGATATGTTGCCATCTAAACCAAGAGTATTTGGTAAAAAATCACAAAACGCTCAAGAGGCTCACGAAGCAATTCGTGTAACTTCTGCTAGTAGAACTCCTGAGTCTATGAAACCTTATTTAACTACTGATGAATTTAAGTTATATAGCCTAATATATAACAGAACAATTGCTTGTCAGATGAAGCACGCAACATTGAATAGCACATCTGTTGATTTAATCACAGAAAATGAAAAACACAAGTTTAGAGTAACTGGTACCGTAATTGTCGATGCAGGATTCTTAAAAATCTACAATGTCGAAAAAGATGAAGATGAAAAAGAGTCTAATGATGAACAAACTTTACCAAAATTTGAAAAAGGTGAAAAAGTTCCTCTTAAAGATATTATAACCAAAGCTCATTCAACTGAACCTCCACCTCGATACACTGAAGCATCTCTAGTCAAAGCCCTAGAGAAGTATGGCATTGGTAGACCTTCGACTTATGCGACTATAATCTCAACACTCCAACAAAGAGACTATGTTGAAGTTGAAAAACGTCGCTTCATACCTACCGATAAAGGTCGTGTCGTAAATAAATTTTTGACAGAATATTTCAAAAAATATGTTGAATACTCTTATACCGCTGGCTTAGAAAAAGAATTAGATGAAATTGCGCATCATAAAAATGATTACCTTACCGTATTAAACAGCTTCTGGAAGCCTTTCATTGAGAGAATCAATAAAATTGCTGAAGATGTATCTCGTAAAGATGTAGTCCAAGAAGAGCTTGATGAAGACTGTCCTGAATGTGGCAGCAAACTATCATCTCGCTTAGGCAAAAATGGTAGATTTATAGGCTGTACTAACTACCCAACCTGTAAATATACTCGTCGTGTCGACAGTGACGGCAAAGAAATAGAAAAAGAAGAACCTACTGTTGTCGAAGATAGAAAGTGCCCAGAGTGCGGATCAGATTTACATATCAAGCAAGGACGTTATGGTAAATTTATTGGTTGCTCAAACTATCCAACTTGTAAGCACATGGAGCCACTTGAGAAGCCAAAAGATACAGGCGTAGTGTGTCCAAAATGCAATAAAAATAATATTGTTGAGAAAAAATCTCGTAAAGGCAAAGTCTTTTATGCTTGTTCTGGTTTCCCTAAATGTAAAAATGCTTACTGGTATCCTCCAATAAAAGAAGAATGTCCAAAATGTAAATCACCAATACTTCTACATAAAACAACTAAAAAAGACGGTGAACAAAAAGCATGTCCTAATCCAGAATGTGATTATGCTGTACCGTGGGAAGAAAACAAATAATAACATTTTGCTATCTAAAAAATTTCTATTTAGATATTAGTAACCAACACATCCTACATACTAAGCTTCTCTAGTATCTTTAAAGTTTATAAGCTAAAAGTTAAAATTTGCATCTGCAATTTTAGAATGACTAGCTCATATCCACATAGGAGGGAAAATAAGAGGTAATACTGTTATACAAAATATACTAGCAACAACAGGTAAACCAACCAACAAATAATGCCTATATGAAAGCATACCATCTATTTTTTGAACCTGCTTACTAAATATTGATAAGCAAAAGCCAAATACAAACACACAACCAAAGAGCCCCAATGATGTCTTAAACATAGCATTCAACATACCATCTATCATTCCAGCTGTTAACATCATCACAAACATACAGTGATAAGGATTGATACAAATATCTATACGTTTTTTAAGTAAATTCTTAACTGCTGTAATAATAACTATAATCGCAGCAATAAAGGCTGGGATCCCCCACTGTGACCATATTTCTAATAGTAAATTATGCGGATATCCATCAGGTCTTTTTGTAATTGCTAAATAATTCCATTGCCCAACTCCAGTAAAAGGATGCTCAACCCCAACCCAAAAAGCTTCATTCCAAAGAGGGATCCTACCACTAAACCCACCTCGAATAAGATCAGCAGAAGATTTAATATTAGTGTTATCAACAGCTGATATAAAATGAGTATAAAATAACTCTAGCAATCCACTACAAAATAAAGTTAAACAGAATACTATAACTGTGATTTTAAAATATTTACGAGCAAAGACAAAAAGCAAAGGCATTATAACCAAGTACTCTGCAAATATAGTCCTAAATGCATGGTTAATCAGTACAAACCATGCAATTGTTAAAGCTATAAACGATCCTACTTTATAAATAGGTCTTAGGTTAATAAACCATGGTAAAAGCAATAAAGGAATAAACCAGCTAAAGTAATTATCTAAGAACCTTGGATTTAGACAGTTATATATAAATAATAAAACTTTTTGTATATTACCAGCAGCTACTGATCCATATATTGAATAATTAGCTAACGATAACTGTAGAAATAACGCCCCTCCAAAAAATATCAATGAAAGTAAAATAATTACATAAAAATACTGTACACTCTTTAAGTTATCTTTGATGTAACTAGCTATAAACAATATACAAATAAATTGCAGAAATGTTACGCTAACACCTTTGAATGCAATCGATGGAGAAATTGCAAAAGCTGAGGATATAACGCCGAGTATAAAAAACATACAAATCGCATATCTTACTATACTACTAAAGCTCATAAATGTTTGTATAAGCTTATAGAAGGTCTGCTTATTTAGCAAAATAGCTGCACTAGCTGTACAAAGTGTATAGAAAAAAATATAGTATCTATAAAAAAACAAATGAAGGTTAGCTGTAAAAGTATCATTAAAATAGCCGGTAATCTTACCTCCAGATGATACGGGCACTAAATTCAAAGGTATATATTTCATAAATGGCATTAAAAACACACAAAATATTGAAATAGTAAGAAAATAAAATATACAATCATCAAAGTTTATTTTTCTTATAAAGTTTTTCACAGTTACTTCTCGAGTTAGAAATTTGAGTTAATTAAAATATAATAATTTAGATTTTTTTAGAAATATTACTTAATTTCAAGTGAAGACTTAGCTAATTCTGAGTTATCTGATTTATTGACAATAGTTGCAGTCCAAACTCCATCACAAACTTTATCATCACTAAGAACACTCTGATTATCAACAGTATAGTCTTGAGCATCTTTAAATTTAGTAATAGGGAAAGAAGTGCTATAACAGTTTGTATCTTTAGGAGCTCTCCATGTCAAGTAGATGGTACCCTGAGGAGCACCATTCCAATTAGTTATAATCTTAGCTTCTATTTCATGAGATTCAGGCTTATAACTCATATTTAGAGAAGCTGTTGGTTTATCTTCAGAGCTATCTTGACGATCTTCTTGATCAGGATTATCAAGATTATCATCTGGATTAACTTGTATTGAATCATCTGAGCTATATAGCTTATCAATAAAGTTATTATATGTACTACAACTTGCTAATCCTGTAGCTATTAATATTAATAGTAAAAATTTTTTCATTATATTGTTACCTATCACTTTTAGTTTACTTTATTCTCAACCACTGATTGACCTTTAAGTTGCTCTATCTCTTGAGTTGTTTTCTCAAGATTATCTTGCGTCTGCTTTGCTTGCTCTTCAAGCTTCAAAGACTTTTCTTTATATACACTCGCTTTTTTAGTATATCGTTTAAATCTCTTCTTAAGAACCGTCGAATCTTGTGCAGATTTTAAGAGCTTGTCTTTTATCTCTTGTTTTTTAGCTGCTACTTGTTCGTTGTGTTCTTCACTAAGTTTAGAGTATTCAGTTTGAAGCTGATCAAGCTCCTGTACCTTTTGGTCTAATAAACCTTTATATTTTTGTGATAATTTTTCATATTTTTCAGCTCTTTGCTCAGCTTCCTGAGCTTCTTTTTGAAGCACTTGCGTTTGTTGCTCTAGCTGTTGCTGATTATCTTGCAAACTTGCCATCTTTTCACTATCAGCAGCACAACTTGTTAACATTAAAGCTGATACAGAAATCACACATATCAGCAGAACAGACATAATTTTCTTCATAAGTTAAATCTATCTCTACAGTATCATAAGCATATATTTTATCAGCTAGAAGCTTTAAGTAAAGAAGATTAACAACTCAAGATAATAAAATACTTCATTATTTTGAATGAGATTTAAGTTCCGCTATTTGTTGAGATATTTTAGATGCTTGATTAGCCTGAGTTTGTGAAGTAGCTTTTAGATTATTTATCTGAGATTGATACCCATTTGCAAGAGTTCGATACTCATTTATTTTTTCATCAATTTTAGCTTTTTGAAGAGTCTTTTGAACCAGCTCTTTGTTAACTGCTATTGCACTATCATTATTTGGATCACTAAAGTTACTATACGCTTTCTTCAGATCATCAATATCACTACCTAACTTATCTGATTTTTTTTGCAGATCATTAGCTTGCAATCTATATTTAGCTATTTTAGTCTGTAGACTATCAATATTAGCAAGATTCTGAGATGCTTGTTCACTTAATTGTTTTTGAGTTTGCTGAAGCTGCTGAATTTGCTCTGCAGTACTAGATCCACAAGAACTAAGACTTAATATAGCCGACAGAGCTACTGATACTATTAAAATCTTTTTCATAAAACTACTACCTTAATTATTTATAAATAATTAGTATAGCAAAAACTGCTATTTAATAATAATCTGATTTTATAATTTAAAGAATAGGCTTTCTAGAAAAGAGTATAGTGTGTTTTTTTACAATGACTATACAGTGATTGAATCAGTAGCAATTACTTGCTTATCAAACAGAACATTTGCTGTCCATTTACCGCTACAATATTTATTACCCTGTTTAATTTCTACAGTTGCCCATGTTTTATCATTTTTCTCAGCATACTTAGTGATAGGGAAACTAGTATCATAACACTTAGATCCCTCAGGAGCTTGCCATTGCAATCTTACACTTCCTTGAGGATTGTTATTGTAAGTAGTGTAGATAGTAGCTTTGATATCATCTTGGTTAGTTTTCTTTAACTTTATCTTAGCTGTAGGCGCTGTACTAGTAGCAGAATCTTGAACAGCTGTAGCATCTGAAGCTTGTAGTGCTTGATCCTGAGCAGCAGAATTTTCACCTGCAACAGTCGAACAACTAGCAAGACCGGCGATTGATAAAGACAATAGACTAAGTTTAATTATTTTTTTCATACAAATTACTCCTTTTACAAGTTATACACTCGAAATCGATTATAACATTAATTTGCACCAAATAAACAGCTGTTTATCAAATGATTATACAGCTAACACTACGATTCTCATTAACAAGCAAATTGTATGTTTTACAAGCAGTATCACTCGCCATAAAATCAACACTTCTACCCGCTTTTGCTAACTCATTAATTATTTCTATTGGAGGTAATAACTGTTTTTTGCCTGTTCCAATAATGATAATTTCTGGACTAGTTGATAGCACAAGATCAAGATGACTCTTATTAATACTGTTTATATCAATAATTTTGTCTTGGTATTCTAGCACTTCAGTAGAAGATAAAATTAAGGGCTGATCATATTCACCAATATTAAGAATAGTTCGCCCATTTATATATTCTTTAAAAAAAACTGGAGCTTGAATTTTTTCTTCTTGTAAAGTCATCATAGCAAAAAAACCTTGATTATAATAATATAGCTAACATATATAAATTATAACTTATCAATATTATATCTAAACATTATTTTGAGGCTACCATGAATTCAATACTAGAAGAATCTAATTTACCGAAACTTGCTGAATTTAAAACTGATGAAGTCAAGCCAGCAATAGACTATCTTTTTGAACATGCTGAAACCAATCTACAAAAGGCACTGCAAGAACAAAATCCTAGCTGGCAAACTCTCCTACAACTAGAAGTAGATGATGAGAAAATAAGCCAAGCATTTTCTACAATTGCTCACATGAATGCTGTTTGTAATTCTAAAGAGTTACGCGAGAGCTACGAATACGCTGTAACAAAACTTACAGATTACTATACCAAGCTTGGACAAAATAAAGATTTATACAATTTATATAAACAAATTCAAAATCACGAGCTTAATGCTGAACAAACACAAGCTATAAAAAAAGCTATTGTCGGATTTGAGCAATCAGGCGTAAATCTTGACGAATCAAAAAGAAAAAGATTGCAAGAGATCTCGCAAGAGTTAGCTCAACTAACTACAAAATTTGAGAATAATGTCTTAGATGCTACTATGGACTGGCTCTACACCACAAATGATGAGAAAGAGCTAAAAGGGCTATCCCAAAATACTATTGAATCAGCAATAAATAAAGCAAAACAAAAAAATATTTCTGAAAAATATGCATTAGGAATAGATATTCCGACATACCTAGCAGTATTGCAACAAGCTAACAATCGCAAATTACGTGAGAAACTCTATAAAGCATACTGTACTAGGGCATCAAAAGAGGCAGATAACAAAAACTTCGATAATGATGACAATATTGAAAAAATCCTAAAACTACGTGCTGAAAAATCGCAAATATTGGGTTTTGATAATTATGCAGAGAATTCTCTATTTACCAAAATGGCAGAAACACCAACCCAAGTACTTGAACTACTTAATAGTCTTCTTGAAAAATCATTGCCTCAAGCAAAAAAAGAAATTAATGAATTGCGCAGATTTGCTGAAGATGCTGGGCTTGTAGATGGCCTTCAACCATGGGATACAGCATATTATTCTGAAAAACTCAAAAAAGCTAAATTTGACTTTACAGAAGAAGAACTTAGAGAATATTTCCCATTAGAGAGAGTTTTAGAAGGACTATTCAAGATACTTAATAAAATCTATAACTTAGAAATAAAAGAAAATTCAAGCTATACAAAATATATAGATGAACAACAGACTTTTGATTTTTTCAAGGATGGAGAATATATTGGCAGTATAATTTGTGATTTTTTTGCTCGTGATAATAAACGTGGTGGCGCATGGATGGATGGCTCACGCACAGCGTTTATCCAGCCGAATGGCTTAGCTCAAAAACCTGTAGCTTATGTTAACTGCAACTTCTTACCACCATCAAAAGATGGTGCAAACCTAACGCATAATGATGTTGTAACATTATTTCACGAGTTTGGTCATGCTCTTCATCATATCTTATCACGTGTAACTGTTGCTTCAATTTCTGGAACCAATGGAGTTGAATGGGACGCTGTGGAATTACCTAGCCAATTCATGGAGAATTTCTGCTGGTGCGAAGAAGGGCTAGCACTTATATCTGGATCACGCGATGATAAAGCTCTCAGTGACAAACAAATTGATAAACTTGTAGGCACGAGACATTTTCAGTCTGCATTAATGATGGTTAGACAGCTTGAGTTTGCTATATTTGATATGAATATCCACTACAAAAAATTAATTACGGTAGCTAAAGTTCAAGATGAATTAGATAGCATTAGAGAAAAAGTCAGCTTACTTAAAACTCCTAGCTACAATAGATTCCAAAATGGATTTTCGCATATTTTTGCTGGAGGCTATGCTGCTGGATACTATAGCTACAAATGGGCTGAAATACTTTCTTCAGATGTGTTTTCACGTTTTGAAAATGAAGGAATCCTTAGTAATGAAGTTGGTAATGACTTGTTAGAAAACATAATTTCAAAGGGCTCTTCACGTGATGCTATGGATAACTTTGTAGCATTTATGGGGCGTAAACCAAATGAAGAAGCCTTGCTTCGACATAGTGGAATTAATTAAAGTAACAAAGCTAAATGTGGCTATAGATCTTTAATCTACCAGCAACATTTATTCCTAATATATACCACAGTTATAAAATATGAAAGCAATTGAAATAGGTAATAAAGCTGAAGAACAAGCCTCTAAATTCTTGCAAGCTAAAAATCTAGAAATTCTAGCTCAAAATTTTAAAGCCTTACCTTATGGTGAAATTGATATTATTGCTTTAGACCAAAACACTCTTGTATTTATCGAAGTAAAATATCGTAGCAAAACAAAATTTGCTAAAGCAGAAGAAATGCTAACTTACAGTAAACAGCAAAAAATTATTAATTCAGCAAATATTTTCTTACAAAAGAATCCTAAGCTTGAAAACTACGAATGTAGATTTGATTTAATAGCAATTAACAAAGAAAATATTAACTGGATAAAAAATGCTTTTATCTTAAATTAAAGCTCTTGAGAAAGTTCTATAAGCTTTTTAGCTTGTAATAGCTGATAAGCATCGGTTTCATCATTTAAATTAAGATTTAGATGCCCTACTTTTCTGCCCTTACGCGGCTCCTTGTTATAGCTATGAATTTTAACTCTATCAAGTGCTGCTAAATCTTTTGTAGCTGGCATACCACCAATACAGTTCAACATCACAGTTTTATGACTTGTTGTATCTCCCAAGATCAAACCTGCGATAGCTCTAACATGATTTTCAAACTGTGAAGTAATTGAGCCATCAATACTCCAGTGTCCACTATTATGCACTCTAGGAGCTATCTCATTGACTATTAACTCATCACCTTTGACAAAGAATTCTATAGCTAAAGTACCAACATAGGCAAACTCTTTGACTAAGGTTTTAGCTATCTGTTGTGCTTTTTCAGCTAAAACTTGATTTTCAAAAGGCGCTTCTGACTCAACTATAATACCTTGTCTATGAGTATTTTTAGCCAATGGATAAAAAGCTATATTGCCTTTAATATCAGCGGTACAAATTTGTGAGACTTCATAATCAAAATCAACAAAAGCCTCATAAATAAGACCATCTGGAGCATCTTTAAGAGCATCCCAAGCTTTTGATACATCTTCTTGAGATTTTAGCATAAATTGACCTTTACCATCATAGCCAAATCTACGTGTTTTGACTATAGCCGGTAGCCCATAATCTAGTACAGCTTTTTCAAGCTTATCTAGACTATCAATATTTACAAA
Organism: Francisella salimarina; assembly: GCF_007923265.1. NCBI lineage: Bacteria > Pseudomonadati > Pseudomonadota > Gammaproteobacteria > Thiotrichales > Francisellaceae > Francisella > Francisella salimarina. Next base: position 474,394 of record NZ_VOJA01000004.1, on the reverse strand, counting down.
TTTAGCAGTAGCTATACCATGATCTTGCATAAAAGATTTCTCAAATAATCTATCTTGAGAGATAGCAATGGCTTTCGCAGATGGATATACATTCACCTCATGGTTAATTGCTTTAATAAGCTCGTGAGATATATTTTCATTCTCAAAAGTTATCACATCAAACTGTTTTGCCCATACAACAACATCATTAACTTGTTCTAAATCAATATCTGTTACACTTTTTACAACCTCTTCGGCGCAATCATCTGTTTTACCAAGACAGTGAAACTCTAGACCTAAAGGCGTACCAGCTATACTTAGCATCCTTGCAAGTTGACCTGCTCCAATAATACCTATTTTCATATTACTGTTCCCTCGGATTAGGATTATCTAGTACTGATTGAGTTTGATCTGCTCTAAACTTAGCAAGAGCTTGACCTACTTTAGAGTCTACAAGCTGCAAAATACTTGCAGCAAAAAGAGCGGCATTTTTAGCCCCTGCCACACCAATTGCAAAAGTAGCAACCGGAATACCCGCTGGCATTTGTACAATAGATAATAAACTATCTTTGCCACTTAATGTGCTAGACTTCACAGGTACACCTAAGACTGGCAGGTCTGTTTTTGCAGCAACCATACCAGGTAGATGGGCTGCACCGCCAGCACCTGCAATTATGACTTTTAGACCTCTAGACTTGGCTGTCTCAGCATAATCAAACATTTTGTCAGGAGTTCTATGAGCTGAAACAACCTCACATTCATAGCTAATGCCTAGATTCTCTAAAATATCACAACACTCTTTCATTGTGCTCCAATCAGATTTAGAGCCCATGATTACACCAACATCTATACTCATCTCTTTTTCTCCCTTATATGTCATCTTATGGCTTGACCATAGGATCCATTTATAATGATGCTCAACACCTTACTTAGATTCTACGATCAAGTCGTAGAATGACACTACTGAATTATTTGCTTCCAATTTTTAATAACTTCTATCCAAGCTTTACTCTCGAGAGCTTGTACTTTTTCTTTTAAGCTTTCAGCAATATCATCTTTTCTTACATCACATTTCAACTGCAAAACTATATCACCACCATCAACCTCTTCACTTACTTGATGGATAGTACATCCAGATACACTATCTCCAGCGTCAATAACTGACTGATGCACTGCCAAATCCATTAATCCTGCATGCTTTGGTAATAGTGATGGATGAATATTTAGAATTTTACCCTCAAAAGCCTTTATAAAGACTGGACTTAAAATACGCATAAAACCAATTAGTAAAATCAAATCTGGATTATATTTCTGGATTTCTTCGACAAGAAGCTTATCATAAGCCTCTCTTGATAGACCTTTTGAAGCTATGAATTTATTAGCTATATTTCGATCTTTTGCTCTTTGTAAAATATAAGAGTCTTGCTTATTAGAAATGACCAAATTTATATCAGCATCTATTTGCCTATCAGCTATAGCATCTATTATAGCCTGCATATTAGTCCCACGCGTAGAACCCAATACAACAAGTTTTAGCCTAGACACTTCTATAGCTCCTGATACTTATTACCACGCAATAAATTCATATGCTTAATACGCTTATTAATAAGCTCTTTGGTACCTATATCAGGACGGTGAAATAGCTTACCATAAATGTTTTTGACTGCGTTTTCAGCTTTTTGCTCAGCTTCAGCTATTGTATCACCTAGACCTAATACTGCAATTGCTCTAGAACCTGTACCAATTAACTTGCCATCTCTAAAATCTACAGCTCCTAAGAATATTTCGACATCATCAGGACATTTTGAAATATCTATTTCAAAATTCTTGACTGACTGATTTGGATATCCTAATGGTACTAGATATTTACATACACTAGCTTGATTTTTAAATTCAGCTCTTACCTTATCAAGAGTACCGTTAGTTATTGCTTGCACTATCTCAACAAAATCTGTTTCAAGTAAAGTTAGCAAATTCATAGCCTCTGGATCGCCAAATCTAGCATTATACTCAATAACTTTTGTGTCATCTTTGGTAGCCATAAAACCACCATACAGAATACCCTGATAAGGTTCGCCGAACTTGTCACTCAAGGCTTTTGCAACTTTCTCATTTATCTCTTTTGCTCTAGCTATATCAGAGTCTGATAAAAATGGTAAGCTATGATTAGCATCTGAATAAGTACCCATACCACCAGTATTTGGGCCTTTATCGTCTTCATGTGCACGCTTGTGATCTTGTACAGCTGGCATATGAATAAAATGCTCTCCATCAGTGAAAGATATCAAAGAGAATTCTTGACCAACGAGCTTCTCTTCAATCACAAATTCCTTACCTGCGTCTATCAATGACTGACAATGCTTAAGTGCATCGCTCATCGTATGTAAGTGATCTCCCCAGACAAGAACTCCTTTACCACCCATTAGACCATCTGCTTTTATGACAAACTGATTTCTATACTCCTTGAGGGTTTCTTCTACACCATCCATAGTTGAGAACTTCCTAAAGAAAGGATTTGCTCCTATATCATAGTCACGGATTAGATCTCTTGTGAAACCTTTTGATGTTTCAAGTTGAGCAAGCTTCTTAGTTGGACCAACCACACCTATACCATTTACTTTAAGAGTATCAGCAAGACCAACCTCAAGCGGCGCCTCTGGACCAATAATAGCTATATCAATACTCTCTGCTTTTGCATACTCAAGAACCTCTTCACAGCTACAAATATCACCAACCTTATATCCCTGAGCTATTCTATCAATACCGGGATTTACCGCTGTGCTTATGCAAAAAAGGTTATTCTTAATAGCACTTCTTTTAACCGCTTCAGCTATTGCATGTTCCCTACTTCCTGAACCTACCAAAAGAATATTCACTTGACTCTCCGTATTTAAATAATTTGCAACATTTTTTGCAATTCTTTGACTAATATTTCTGATATCCACAGGTACTTCAAACTTTTGACCAGTTATCATCTCAAAAAGTGTTATGTATTTTTGTGATAGCTCTACAACCAACTCTTGCGGCGCTTGAGGTAAGACATCATCATTGTATGGATCGCAGTTTTTTGCAAACCATAATCTAAAAAATTCTTTATCAATATTTTCTGGCTCTTCACCATTTTTAAATCTCTCAGCATAGCTATCTTTTAGCCAAAATCTTGAGCTATCAGGAGTATGAATCTCATCTATCAGAATAATTTCACCAGTCTTTTCATCAACTCCAAACTCATACTTTGTATCGGCTAATATCAAGCCATGTTCTAAGGCTTTCTGCTGACCAAATTCAAATAACTCTAAGGCTTTTTGTGAAGAAAAATCCCATTGCTCTTGAGTTAACCAACCTTCTTTGACGATATCTTCAGCAGAAATTGGTCTATCATGGTCTTGCTCTTTTGTTGTAGGTGTTAAAATGTTTTGTGGTAGCTTTTGATTCTTTTTCAAACCCTCTGGGAGAATATTACCACAATAGTCACGACTACCATTTTTGTAATGAGTCCACAATGATGTCGAAGTTGAGCCAGTTATATAGCCTCTAACTACGAACTCAATTGGCAACACCTTTGCCTTTCTTGCTATTACGACATTTGCATCTGGAGAAGCTATAAAATGATTTTTGACAATATGAGCAGTTTCTTTGAACCACCAAACTGATGATTGAGCAAGAATCTGACCCTTAAATGGAATAAACCCTAACGACCTATCAAAAGCTGACTGTCTATCAGTTGATATCAAAATACTTTTATCATCAGTAAAGTACATATCTCTAACTTTACCTGTGTATTTATCTTTGATATTAAGATCCGTTGATTTTAAAACATTTTGTATATTATTGATGATGATTTGCTTATCAATCATTAGATAATTTCCACCTTGCCTGTATTTGTAATCTTACCTATTTGATATAGTTTGGTATTTGTATGCTTTTTAGCTAACTCTTTCATCTTATCAAATTGATCTTGGCTAGCTATTATAGTCATACCTATACCCATATTAAATGAGCGATACATCTCAAACTCACTAATATCGCCAATTCTTTGCATAACTCTAAAGATAGCAGGAGTTTCAAAGCTATCTTTAACAATCTCAGCACCTAATCCTTGTGGTAGCACTCTTGGAATATTCTCTATAAAACCACCACCTGTAATATGTGCCATACCTTTGATATCAACACCATTATCTAAGAAGTCATGGATAATATTAGTATAGTTAATATGTGGCTCTAGCAATACATCACCAATAGTTTTGCCATCTAGCTCTGGGTATGTATCAGTATGTTTGTTACCAGCGACATCAAAGAATAATTTACGCGCGAATGAATATCCGTTCGTATGCAGACCTGATGAACTAAGACCAAATACCACATCGCCTTCTTTGATATTCTCGCCATTGATGACTTTATTCTTATCAACGATACCTGTGACGACACCTACCATGTCAATCTCACCCGATTGATACACCCCTGGCATCTCAGCAGTTTCACCACCTACCAGAGATACTCTACATTCAGCACATGCTTTTGACATACCTTTGACGAGCTCTTCCATAATAACAGGATCAAGCTTATCGTGAGCAACATAATCTAAAAAAGTGATTGGTTTAGCGCCCATTACAACAATATCATTTGTCGCTGCTGAGAAAAGATCATAACCAAGATTCTCAAACTTGCCACACATAACAGCAACTTTTGTTTTTGTACCAACCCCATCAATTGATTGGACTAGCACTGGATCATCATAGTTATTTATGACACTCTTTAGTGAGTAAAGTGATCCAAAACTTCCTAAACCAGTTAAGACATCTTTTGTGAATGTTTTTTTCACATGATTTTTCATTCTATCTACAGCCTGATTCCCAGCTTCGATATTTACACCAGCATCTTCATATTTTAAGCCTGCCATTTTTCTTCCTTTTTTAATGAACTGGTTATACTAAGTTTTACTATAAAAATCTCTTAACAACTCCAAATCTTTGCTAGATACTACCTGTTTAATTCCTGAGCACATTGAAAAGTGTTATAAAGAAGTTCTGTAATAGTCATAGGACCAACACCACCCGGTACTGGAGTGATTGCCGCAACTTTATCTTTCACTGCTTTAAAATCAACATCACCAACTATTTTACCATCAACGTGGTTAATACCAACATCTATGACCACAGCACCATCTTTGACCATATCTGCTGTGATAAAGTTTGGTTTACCTACAGCTACTACTAGTATATCAGCTTTAGTAGTATGAGATTTAAGATCTTGAGTAAATCTATGACATGTTGTAACTGTTGCCTTAGCATTTAATAATAATTGAGAAACAGGTTTACCAACAATATTACTAGCTCCTACAACAACAGCATGAGCTCCCTCTGTCTGTATGCCATATTCTTTGAGCATAGTTAAGATTCCCTTGGGTGTACAAGATTCTAGGCATTTCTTATCTCTAAGTTGCAACCTACCAACATTTGTCGGATGAAAACCATCAACATCTTTTTCTGGTTTGATTGCATAAATAACTTTTTGCTTATTAATGTGGGTTGGTAGCGGAAGCTGTACCAAAATTGCATGCACGCTAGAGTCATTGTTGAGCTTGTCTATAAGCTCAAGCAACTCTTGCTCAGTTGTCGCATCAGGAAGTGTTATAACTTCTGAATTTATTCCAACTTTTTTACAAGCCTTTTCTTTTGAGCCCACATAAGTCTTACTTGCAGGATCATCACCTACTATTATTGCGACTAATTTGGGAACTATACCTGTTTGATCTTTATACTCTTGAAGTTGCTCTGCTAATCTCTCTTTTAGATCTATAGAAAGCTTTTTGCCATCGATTAAAGTCATTTTTTGATTACTTAGCTTAATGAATAAAAATGATATGCAATATGATACCAAATTTATCAGAATCTTTGGAGCTTTTTTAGAAATCTTTTTATAAACTTAAATTAACATATAGTTAACCTAAATCAACTATCACAATTTATTGGGAAATAGATCTCTATTTAACATCCAGTAGTATATATATGCAGTACAGTAACAGCCTAAAGCCACTCCAAAAATCACATCACTTGGGTAATGAGAGCCAACTATAATTCTACTACCTGCAAACACAATTATAAGCACGTACCATAAATATCTAAATTTTGGAAAAATATAAAAAAACGCTATAAACATAGCTCCAACAGTGATTGAATGCCCCGAAGGCATACTCGCAAAATCATAACCTGGTGCATGAAAGTGCTGGAAATAGTGTGATCCGTACTCCAAGAAAAATTTTGGTCTAGCTCTACCAATTATAACTTTAAGCACTTGCCCCACAATACCGCTAATCGCTACAGTTGCTAAAATAAACCCTGAATATATACAAATCTTATTAAAAGCAATTTCAGTACTCTTAGAAAGCTTATCAATATTGGTAAATAGTCTTACTAAAACTACCAGACCACATATTATCAAGATATATTCAGCCTTACCTACATCAGTAATATGCCTAAAAGCGGTGTCAATAGCCTTTGGCATAGAATGCTTAATATAATTTTCAACAGGGGTATCCAAGTTGTAGAATGCAAAGACCACTAAGATTAATATAGGTACAAACAAGTATCTGAGCTGTAAATACTTGGGTAGATGATAGTTATGTTGCTTAGGTCTTTTGAAAGTTTCTTTTAAACTTTGGAAATTAGTTTTTAGTACATCTTTAAGCATAAGCGCTCAATAATCAATATTCATCAGAACTTCTAATTATAGCAGAATATCATATCGCTAACATATTTTGTTAGGTTATAAATAAATCGTATATTGCTGTATAAAACCTAGACTATCAAGTTAAATATTACGACAATTGCTGTTAAGTGATAATGAAAATCATTAGTTTAGTTAAAATTAAATTTTGGAATATTAAATTAATGCAATAATAATGAAAATACTTGCATAATGTAATCTAGAGAATATAATGTAGCTTACAGTTAATTAGATTTAATTTGCTGGATTGTTAAAATTTAAACAAAAACTAAAAGGAAAACAAATTATGAAAAAGAAAATCCAAAAAGGTTTCTCACTTGTTGAGTTAATGGTTGTGATCGCAATTATCGCGATTTTAGCAGCAGTTGCTATCCCTATGTACTCTAACTACACTACTCGTGCTAAGATTGGTACTGCATTAGCTTCGGTTGGTGGTCTTAAAGCTCAAGTAGCTGAGAACTTAGCAAACAGTGTTAATGGGGACTCAAACGTTACTTATGTTGGAGAACAGAAGACTGGTATGGCTTATGGTACTGGCGTTAACACTGCAGGTGATATTACGCTTACATTCACAAGTCCAGTATCTGGTAGTGTTATACTTTCTCCAAACAATAACGGTGGTTCTGTAACTTGGAACTGTATCTCAACGAGTTCTGCAATATCTTCTAGTGGTTCTGCGGTTAATGCGAGTTCTCCTGCTCTAGGTGGTACAGCTACACAAGCTGAGATTGCGCAGGCTTTACTACCAAGTCCTTGTACTGGTGCATAATTTTTCTCTTATATTCTTCTTTATTCTTTTACTTTATCCAATTAATTTATTTGGTTTATCTCTACAAAGAAAAATATTTAGTTTATACTTGATGTAATGACTAACTTTTTTTGTACAATATGCTTAAATTTCAAAAAGGATTTTCTTTGGTTGAGCTGATGGTTGTGATTGCAATTATTGCAATATTGGCTGCAGTAGCTTTTCCAATATATTCAAACTATGTAATTCGTTCAAAAGTTGGATCTGCTGTAACAGCCATAGGCTCAACCAAAATGGATATAGCTGAAATAGTAATGCATTCTGGAGATATGACTAACATCAACTCTACCGGTAGCGGTGCTAATGCTAGTTTTAATAGCAAAAGACTTCCATCAGAATCGACATCTTCTCTAAGCTACACGACCTCTGTTTCAAGTAGCTCTATAATCATTGACTTCACAGCCCCTGTCAGCGGTAGCATTACCCTTACACCATATTACAACACTGCTGCCCAGTCTATGACTTGGGAATGTACTAGCTTAGGCTTCCAAGCTAACCAGCTACCAACACCATTATGCCCACAATAAAATAGATGGTGTTTTTTAATTTATTTTAAAATTAAATAAGCCCCAAAAGCTCTCTAGCATGTGATAGAGTATTTTCTGAAATATCTACTCCCCCTACTATTTTAGCTATTTCTTCAATACGCTATTGCTGATTTAGTTCGATAATTTTTGATTCTGTATTATTTCAAAATATCTCTCAGGTACAAATTGATACCAAACGATCTCATAATTTCAAATTTGGCATATTGATATAAATTATGCAATTGAATTTATACTTTTATAATATATAATTAAATTAATTTTTTATTAATCTAATCACCGTGATAAACCATAATCTTAAAAAAGGATTCTCATTGGTTGAGTTGATGGTTGTAATCGCAATTATCACAATCTTAGCAGCTGTAGCAATACCAGCATATTCAAATTATACAATTAGAGCTAAGCTTACAGAAGCTCTTGCTAATTTAGATAATTATAAAAAAGATGTTCAAGATTTTTTTATCAGCCATGGCGTATCAACTGAACAGCAGTTACAAAGTTTTGATGTCACAGATTATACTGACATTGGCAATGAAAATGCCAATGTCATGAGTGATATAGTTGGACATAATGGTAGAATCGTAGGTGTAAGCAATATCAATGGAAAAACCTATCAGATAGCTCTTTCACCGAGTATTGAAAACAATACTTTTAAATGGACTTGTTCAGTATCTATAGTTGAAGAAGAGTCTAGTATTAATGATGGCTATTTTGGGCTTAATTTTGAATTTTATAATAATAGTGGTTCCTATGTGGCTCCTAGCAGTAGTATCTTACCAAGCGGTTGCAATGCATCTAGTGAAAATCAAGATAGTGATTATGAAGCATATAAATCGCAAAGAGCAAATTTTGATAGTGCCTTAATGAATGCTCATAGCAACGCTGTCACAGCATGGCAAAATAGAACAACAGAAGCCTTAGTACAAGATAGTCAATACAATGACCTTATAAGTGCTATGAGCTCAGCTGAAAGCAATGCAGATACTGCTTTCAGTGATTACCAAAAATATCAAAACATACAAAGTAATCAGTCTAATTTAGACTACTATCAAGGACTAATTGATAATGCAGCAGATGGTGTTGATACAACATCTTGGCAAAATAGTGTCGACTACTACCAAGGTAGAATTGATAGTACACAAGCGACTATGTCTAACCAAGCAGGTAGCAACTATAACAATGCTACAGAAGCTGCTGAATACTTCAACCAACAAATAGACATATATGACACAAATAGGCAAGATGCAAATGCAAGATCTTTAGAACTTCAAAATGAACAAAGAAACGTATCTAGTTCAATTAATGGCATTGAAAGTCAAGGGTTCGATAGTGACTATAATGGCTCTTATGAGCAATATAATACTGCCATGGATTCATTGCAATCTAGTGTCAATAATTCAGTAAATGTTGAAAGACTAGATACTAACCAAGCTGAAAACATATCTCCAAGTGCTTTTACTCAAACTTCTGATAAATATAGCTCTTGGCAGTATAATCAGATTAGAAGTTAAAATTTTAATACTACTAACCCTAATTATACTGCACTTTGTATCTATGTTCTAATAACTCAAATATAACATTGCTACAAATCATATATATACCTGTTTATATAAATCTAAAAAAGGTGGTGTGTTGCAAACATCAATAAAAAATGGGGTAAATAAAACCAAAAGATTCACACCTAATTGGGAATGTCTGCTTGTTTTTTTATATTGTCATACTACGGCTCCGACCGTAGTATCCATTTTTTAACCATAATCATTATTTTTCTATGGATTCTATGGTCAAGCCATAGAATGACAGGTTTCTGTTTTGTAGTGACAGCACAATGTGCTGTCTTACATAACCATATATAGCAACTGACAGATCAATAATCTGTAACTACATATATTACTAATCGTCTAAAGATTCCGACCTGAGTGGGAATGTCTGCTTTTTTTTGTAAAGATAATCCAAAAGATCAAAATAAGACCGGTGGCAATCATAAACCCAAAAGCTCTCTAGCATGTGATAGAGTATTTTCTGAAATATCTACTCCCCCTACTATCTTAGCTATTTCTTCAATACGTTGTTGCTGATTTAACTCGATAATTTTTGATTCTGTAGTATCTTTGAGATATTTCTTAGTAACATGCAAATGTGTATGACCTTGAGCTGCCACCTGTGGCTGATGTGTTATACACAACACCTGCAGTCTCTCTGAGAGCTTCTTGAGTAACTTACCAACAATCTCTGCAGTGGCACCAGATATACCGACATCAACCTCATCAAATACTAAAGTTGGATAAGATCTCTTAGCAGCCGATACTGCTTGTATTGATAACCCTATTCTACTTAGCTCTCCACCCGAAGCAACCTTTCTAACTGGTGCAAGCTGTTCACCTAGATTAAAGTTAATCATAAATTGACACTCATCTATACCTTTAGATGTCTTATTCTGAGATGATAAAATCTGCGCAACAAAGCTACCTTTCGGTATATTTAGGGAGCGAATATTTTTCTCAACTTGTTTAGAAAATTCTTTTGCTGTGGCTTGGCGTGCTTGGCTTAGCTCTTGTGCATAGCTATCATATTCTTGCTCAAGTTTTTGCTTTTGTTCATTTAGTTGAGCCAACCTTTCACCGTCTTGACTAAAACTCTCTAGCTCACCATGAAGCTCTTGGATATACTGATACATATAGTTTGGCTCAACTTTATGTTTACGTGCAAAATCATATATCTCACCCATTCTCTGCTCGACTCTTGATAGTGCTTCTGGATCTTGCTCCAAGGATTCTAGTCTATTTTGTGCTTCATCATAACTTTCTTGAGCATACACCTTAGTTTGAGAAATCAGCTCCTGAAGACTTTTGAAAGATGTTTCATCTAACTTTAACACTTCTTTTTCAAGTTCTGTTAGCATTGATATAATATTAGTATCTGAATCATACATCAAATTAGAGATATGATTAAGACTATAGCCAATATCATCAACACTCGAGAGATTCTTTTGATGCTTAGATAACTCTTCGAACTCATTTTCTTCAAGCTCTAGAGCTACAAGCTCATCAAGCTTATACTCCAATAACTCTCTTTGGCTATTTTGCCCATCAACATACTCCTGAAGTTCTGATATCTCAGAATTTACTTTTTGCAGTTGATAAAACACCGTTGAAACTTTTCTCAATATATCATCATTATTTGCGAAACTATCCAGCAAACTTAGTTGTGACTTGGGATCAAGCAAATCCTGATGAGAGTTTTGACTATAAATGTTTATAAGCTTATCTGAGATTTTTTTGACATCAGTAGATTTGGCAACACTACCATTTATAAATAAGCGACTTTGTTTAGATTTATTAACTACTCGCCGAAATGTACACTCATCATTTTCATAATCAATAAAAAGCTCATCTAAGAGTTTTTTTGCCTTTTTATTATCTTTGATACAGAATGTTGCCGAAACTTCGGTTACATTACCATCTTGTAAAAAAGTTTTTTCTAACCTTGCACCAAGCACAAAGCTCAAAGCATCAAGCAAGATCGACTTACCAGCCCCTGTTTCTCCAGTCAGGACAGTCATACCTTCTCTAAAGTCAATTTCTGTAGATTTTATGATCGCAAAATTTTTAATAGCCAGATGTTGTAGCATACTAATATCACTCGAAATATTGTAACTTAATTATTATATATGCTTTTGTAAGAATTCTAAATTGATTAATATCAAACCACTTGCAAGACTGTATTTAAACATTTAATATCGAAATAGTATTAATACATTGATAAGTATACTCAAAAGATTAAAAAGTGAAGGATATCGTGGAATATCAAAAATAGAGTATGATAACGGCGCTTATGAAATCAAAGCAACAAATAGTTCCGATAAACAAGTTAAACTTGATGTAAAATCAACAATAAGTGAAAAGGTTGAATAATTAGCTTATTTTTACTAATTTATAATTTTTTAAGCTTTGAAAATATATTATAATCAACTTGTATATCTTAAACCAATATCAAACAAAAAGGATTTACTAAATGCAATTATCAAGAAGAGTTAAGGCTATGCAAGCCTCTCCTGTACGTAAGTTAGTGCCATATTCCATAGCCGCTCAAAAACAAGGCAAAAAGGTTTATCACCTAAATATAGGCCAACCTGATATCAAAACTCCTAGTGAGTTTATGGATGCTATCAGAGCTTTTGATGAAGAGACTATCGCATACTCAGTAGCTAATGGCGAGCCTAGCTTAATCAAGGCTATATCAAAATACTACAAAAGATTTGACATGGACTTCACTGAAGATGAAATCCTTATCACAAACGGTGGTTCAGAGGCTCTGATATTTGCTGCTATTGCAATTTGTAACGCTGGTGATGAAATACTTGTACCAGAACCTTTTTATACAAACTATAACGGTTTTACAACTGCTGTTGACGTGGCAATTAAGCCAATCACAACAAAAGCTGAGGAAGGCTTTCATTTACCTTCAAAAGAAGAAATACTTGCATGTGTAACTGACAAAACTCGTGCTATTATGATCTCTAACCCTGGCAACCCTACTGGTGTTGTATACTCCAAAGAAGAGTTAGAAACACTAGCAGAAGTAGCTAAAGAAAAAGACTTATTTATAATAAGTGACGAAGTTTATAGAGAGTTCACTTATGATGGTCTTACTTGTACATCTTTTGGCAATATCAAAGGTGTTGAAGATCGCGTAATCATCGTTGACTCTGTATCTAAGAGATATAGCGCCTGTGGTGCTAGAATCGGCTCTCTTTGTACAAAAAACAAAGACTTCATCAAAGAAGTTACAAAACTATGCCAAACTAGACTATGTGTACCAACTCTTGAACAAATAGGTTCAGCTGCTCTTTATGAAGTATCAGAAGATTACTTAAAAGAAGTAAACACAGAATACCAAAAAAGAAGAGACATCACTTTTGAAGCTCTTTCAAAAATGGATAATGTAGTTTGTGAAAAGCCTACAGGTGCTTTTTATGTAATTGCAAAACTACCTATTGATGACGCTGAGAAGTTTGCATTATGGTTATTAACAGACTTTGATGATAATAAAGAGACTGTTATGGTCTCTCCTGCTGCAGATTTCTATGCGACTAAAGGTCTTGGTAAAGACGAAATAAGAATTGCATACATCTTAGAAGAAAAGGCTCTTAAAAGAGCTCTAGAACTTCTAGACAAAGCTATTAAAGTTTATAACAATAAATAATTTATTCTCTAAATTCTTCTTATCCTATAATTCCTTACTTAATAAATTCATTATCAATATTGATAATGAATTAACCTAAATATTTCTCTAACTTACAAATATAGCCTACTATACCTAAAGTAGTACCTGAGCAATTAACTTACTGATAAGCCAAGAAATTCTAGCATTTGCGAGGTTGACCAAAGCAACTAAATATATAAATAATCTAAAAAGTAACTACTGTTCTTATATTATTATGCATTTCTTCAAAACCTTTATTAATATCTTCTATTTTAATATTTGAAGTAATAAGGTTATCAATATCAATACGACCATCCATATACCAGTCAACAATCATTGGTACATCTGTTCTACCACGCATACCACCAAAAGCTGAGCCTTTCCAAGTACGGCCTGTCACAAGCTGGAATGGTCGAGTAGAAATCTCTTGTCCAGATCCAGCAACACCTATAATTATACTTTCACCCCAGCCTTTGTGAGCACATTCAAGAGCTTGGCGCATTACTTCAGTGTTACCAATACACTCAAAACTATAATCAGCACCACCACCAGTCAATCTAATAAGGTGTTGCACCAAATCTTCATCAATCTCATTTGGATTAACAAAGTCTGTCATACCATATTTTTCAGCCAATTCTTTTTTATCACTATTAATATCCACACCAACAATTTGCCCTGCTCCAACCAGTTTAGCTCCCTGAATCACATTCAATCCAATCCCGCCCAGACCAAATACAACAACGCTTGCACCAGCTTCAACATTAGCCGTCTTAACAACTGCACCGACTCCAGTTGTCACACCACAGCCAATATAACAAACCTTATCCAATGGTGCATCCTTACGAATTTTAGCAACCGCTATCTCAGGTAAGACAGTATAGTTTGAAAAAGTTGAGCAACCCATATAATGGAAAATCTCTCTACCGTCTTGTGTTGTAAATCGAGAGCTACCGTCGGGCATTAGACCCTTACCTTGAGTTTCTCTTATTGATTGACACAAGTTAGTTTTTGGATTTAGACAAAAATTACATTCCCTGCACTCTGGCGTATAAAGTGCAATGACATGGTCGCCGGGTTTAACAGAGGTTACATTTTTACCAACTGCTACAACCTCACCAGCACCTTCATGTCCTAATATAGCAGGAAAAAGCCCTTCTGGATCTGCTCCAGATAATGTAAAAGCATCAGTATGGCAAATTCCAGTAGCTTTTATTTCTACTAAAACTTCATCATCTTTTGGTAACGCAACATTTACTATTTCAACTGAGAGAGGTTCTCCAGCTTTATATGCAACGGCTGCTTTCGATTTTATAGACATTATTTCTCCAACTATTCAAAAATCTTTATAAGAGTATTTTAGATGATAGGGAGATGATAGGTAAACTTTTTAGAACAATTTTTAAGAATTAATCACGTTTATAGATATCTTCTAAACGAACAATATCATCTTCACCAAGGTAGTCACCCACTTGTACCTCGATTATTTGAATATCACTATCTGTGAAATTTTCTAACCTATGAACTGCTTCTTTAGGAATAAAAACATGTTCTCCAACACCATACTCTCTTACGCTTTTATCGACTGTTATAGTAGGCGTACCTGTTACAACGACCCAATGCTCCGCTCTTTTAAAGTGCTTTTGTAGTGAAAGCTGTCCTTTAGGCTTTACAGTGATTATTTTAGTTTGACTTTTATCTGTAAAATTTATTGTTTGATAAGTGCCCCAAGGACGCTCATAAATCTTACCAACTTCATTTATATTAGACATTTCAACCCCTATATTTATGGTATTCATTAGCTAACTAACATTATCAAATAAAAGTAGTATTAATTCAAGCTCTCACATGGTGTAAATTTTAATTGACAAAACAAAAAACAGGTCTATAATTCGCTCACCTCATACATGAAGTACGTGAGAATACAGAAACCATATCTAAGTATTTTTGTATGAGCTTATTGCTTTGATTTACGATAGCAACTAACTATCCACCAAAATTCAAAGCACTAAAAAACCAATAAACTAAAAAAATAAAAATCTGTATTTTCAGGTACTTTGTGTAACTTTTTTGGAGGTGGTGTTATGGCATTAGCTAAAACTCTAAAACCTCGCCACATTGAGCTAATAGCTCTTGGCGGCATCATAGGTTCGTGTTTCTTTTTAGGTACAGGATATGTCCTATCAGAAGTTGGTCCAGCAGCTATCATTGCTTATATATTAGCAGGTATCATAGTGTACTGTGTTACCCTATGCTTAGCTGAGTTAACGGCAAACTCACCAAATTCTGGATCGTTTATCCACTATACAGCAAAATATATCTCTCCTTCGATAGCGTGTGGTATGGGCTGGTCATACTGGCTTAATTGGATAATTTATATTCCTTCGGAATGTATAGCTGGTGGAATAATCATGCATACATTTTTGCCTTCTGTACCAACTTATCTGTGGGCAACTCTGTTTGGGCTATTTATAACAATCATAAACCTTACAAAAGTTAAGCTTTTTGGTGAGATTGAGTTCTGGTTAGCTCTTATAAAAATCATCGCTCTTGGTTTGTTTAGTGTAGTGGCTATACTTATATTTTTTAATATTATCAATAATAATACTGGTGGTGTACTAGGTAGCACTTATATCATTGGTGAAGAGGGTTTTTTTCCTAAAGGAAAATTAATCCTAATCACAACAATGCTCATATTACTTGTAAATTTCCAAGGCTCTGAAATCATTGGATTAGCTGCAAGTGAATCTAGTGATGCAGGAAAGCAAATGCCTAAAATTGCTAAACATGTAGCAATAAGAATTGTAGGATTATATGTAATACCAGTATTCTTATTAGCAACAATTTTTCCTTGGCAACAAATGAATTTAAGCGACTCTGTATTTGCTACAGCACTACAATACTATCATCTTGACAAGTTTGCTGGAGCATTTGCGTTTGTAGTACTTGTAGCTGCATTTTCATGTGCAAATAGTGGCTTCTATGCAGCTGTCCGCTCTCTATATGGGCTATCTAGAATGAGAATGGCTCCTAGTATTTTTAGAAGCTTAAATAGCTCTTCAATACCACATTATGCTGTGTATGTCAGTATAGCTGGGATATGGATATTTTTGATACTCTCATTCAAACTATCTGCCTCTGCTGCATTTACAAACTTACTTGCTATGTCAGGCTTCACAGCTACTATTTGCTGGATTTGTATATGTTGGTCGCAATATAACTTTAGAAAACAAATCATGCAAAAAAATGCAGTTGAAAAAATGATATTCAAAACACCTTTATTCCCCTATATACCTCTTTTTGGAATTTGGATACAAGTATTATGCTTAGCACTAACATTATTTAACGAAGATATAAGAGGAGCTTTCTACTTTGGTGCTCCAGCGATGTTTATCCCTTGTTGTGTGTACTTTTTTATCTCGAAAAGAAAGAGTACAAAGATAATTAAAGAACCTATTTTTTTGAAAAAGGTATTTTAAGCATACTTAAAAGAGGTTGAGTAACTTTAGAATCTCTATAATTACTTAACCCTATATCCATTTGAATATGCCCTTTCTTAGGTTGAGCGATATAAGTTCCCATAATCTTATCCCACCAAATTAGATTAAATCCGAAGTTAGAGTTTGTTTCAGATGGTATTGTAGAGTGATGTACCCTATGGGTGTCTGGTGTTACCATAAACAATCTCAACAATTTATCAAACGATTTTGGTAAGCGAATATTGCCATGATTAAACAACGAAGTACCATTTAGAACAATTTCAAAAATGATAACTGCTAACACAGGTGCTCCTATAAGAAGTATCGCCATAAATTTTATTAACATTGACAAAACTATCTCAACAGGATGAAAACGTAGCCCTGTAGTGACATCATAATCTAAATCAATATGATGAACTTTATGAAATCTCCACAACAATGGTAAATAGTGAAATAGTACATGTTGAAGATATATCGTAAAATCTAGAGCTAAAAAAGCTATTACAATCTTAAACCAAACAGGCATATCAAAAAGATTCAATAACCCTAATTTATATTGCTGACAAAATATCGCTACTCCAACAGCAGCTGTAGGAAATAAGATTCTTAATATTAAAGTATCCAAAAATACTAGCAGTAGATTATTATACCAACGAGAGGCTTTAGAAATCTTTAGCTTGCGCATGGGAGCGACAATCTCCCAAATAGAAATCCCAAAAAGAATCAACAGAAAAAAGCTTAATCTAGCTATAACCTCATAACTCATAGCCTAATCCGTAATAACTCCGCACCACATCCTAGCACCTCCGCCACCTAGAGGTTTTGGAGTATCTGAATAATTATCTCCACCTTCATGAATCATCAAACTATGACCCTCTAGTTCTTCTAAAGAATCTAGTCTTGGCGCTACCACAGGCTCAGTCGCTGTACCATCTGCATTTACAACCAATTCTGGTAAATCCCCTTTATGTCCATTGTCATTATAAGGACCAAGATGTTTACCAGTATTATCAGGATCCCAATGCCCTCCTGCAGCCATACCACCATTATCACAACTAGGATTAATATGGATATGCATCCCGTGTACACTTGATGCTGGCAGATTATATAAATAAGGGGTAATCAGCATACCCTCTTGCTTACCATCATGAATGTAAGGAGATATTGTAACCGTGCCCACTTCTTTTTGAGTTTTAACATCTTTCATATGCACAATCAACTCAAAATCATGGCCACGATCATAAGGCTTCTTCCCAGGCAGAAGTGAACAATCCGCTAACAAAAACGTAAACACACTGACACCTAATAATTTATAAAAATTATACATTTTATATACCTCTAAAAATTGTAGTTCATACACAAATAATCATACAAATATTTATTTTTTTAATCTAGAGTTTAAATTGCAATTAATGTTATCAACTATAAAAATATATATAATCTAAAGTATATAGCTAAGAGGAGAACTTTTATGAACAGAATACTATCAATCATTTTCATGATTATTCCATTAGTTAGCTTTGCAGATACACCTAGTTGGCAAAATTTTGATAAACAAAAAGCCTTAGCTAATCTAAATAAGCAACAATACTATGTGACACAAAAAGGTGGCACTGAAAGAGCATTTAACAACAAATACTGGGACAATCATAAACAAGGTATATACGTAGATGTTGTTTCTGGCGAACCTCTATTTAGCTCAACAGACAAATATAACTCTGGAACTGGGTGGCCAAGCTTCACAAAACCCATAAATAATTCATTCATAAAAACGAAGAGTGATAATAGTTGGTTTATGAATAGAACAGAGGTCCTATCTAAGTATGGAGGATCTCATTTAGGTCATGTTTTTGATGATGGTCCGCAACCTACTGGTAAAAGATATTGTATGAATTCTGCAGCCTTAAGATTTATCCCTAAAGATGAGATGAAGAGTGAGGGTTATGGTAAATACTTATACCTGTTTAAATAAAGTATCTCAATATAAGTATAGTTATTTATTAAAAAATAAATAAGTGCTACTATAAAATTATGTAGTATTCAAACTGGAGTAGAGATAATGAACAATCCATTTTTTGGAGAACTTATTTTCAATATTTCCATTTTGCTTTATTGCATCCAGTTCATACCCCAAATCATTCACAATGTAAGAAACAAAAACTCTTTATCCAACATTAGCATGTTGACACAACTTGGAATATTTATCACTGTACTATGTGATATTATCCAAACTATTAGCTTTGGATATGAGTGGCAATATGCTAGTGTTGCTATAATCTACCTTATAGGAGTGTCTATACAACAATTACAAATATCCATTTTTTGCAAAAAATTGCCAGAGATAATTAACTTTAGCTTTATCATTCTATTTGCAATTGCACTACTTGCTATGGGATCGGATAATGACAGCATCTATAATTTAATAGAATATGTTGGATTTACTATAAATACACTTTATTGGCTACCGCAAATTTATAAGAATTATAAACAAAAAAGAGCGGATGGTTTTTGCTTAAGCTTTGTCTTAATAGCACTGGTTGGAACCAGTCTTTATATTGCTAGTAGCTTCATGCTTTTATCAGAACCTACATTTACACCAAATGCACTAATCATTTTGCCTGCAATAACAATTCTTTTAATACAAAAATTCTATTATAAAAAACTATCTTCACAATAAACATAGTACTTATCTAAACAGGTGGATTTTAATCAATTACAAACATATAATTAAATAGAATATTATTAACTTTAGAATTTGATTATTTATTACTTTTATATGGAACTATCAACCAACACTCAAGAGCTTAGCGAATTAATCTTAAACATATCGCTTATAATATATTTAATACAGTTTGTTCCTCAAATCATTTACAATGCAAAAAATAAGAAATCTCTGGATAATATAAGTATGCTTACTCAGTTTAGCATGCTCATATTCACTCTTTGCTGCATTGTACAAATAGTAGACTTAAATCTCGATTGGAGGCTACTTGTTATCTCTATAGGCTATCTAATTGGAATCACAGTACAACAATTACAGATATCTTTTAACAATAAAAGAATGCCCGAAGTAATTAACTTAATTTTTGTTATGCTTATTACAATTGCAATATTAGCAATTCGATATAAGCCTAGTGCTATATATATGATTACAACTATCATCTCTGTCTCAATATGCTTTGTATATTGGTTACCTCAGACATACAAAAACTACAAGCAAAAACATTTTACAGGGTACTGCTTGTTATTTATTGTGCTGGCATGGCTAGGATCTTTATGTCACTTAATAAACAGTTTCTTACTCTCATCCCCTTTGATCATAAAACTCGGATTAATTGCAATAGCTGTAACAATACCTTTATTAGCTTTTCAGAAATTACTATACAGAAACTCTTCGAAGCTAGTTTAAACCAACTACAGAACAAAAAAATAATTCAATCAAGTTTAATACTACATCTTAATAGCCAAAAAAGTTTTTATCTAAAATCAAGATTAGATTAGCTAAATTTACTCATCATTTATGCTATCATAAAAAAATACATCATATATTATTATTAAGTATGTCAGGAAATACTTTCGGTAAAATTTTTACAGTAACAACATGTGGCGAGAGCCATGGTGATTCACTTGCAGCAATTATCGATGGTTGCCCAAGTAATATCCCTCTCTGTGAGGCAGATATACAATTTGAGCTAGATAGGCGTAAGCCAGGTCAATCAAAATTCACAACTCAACGTAAAGAGCCTGATGAGGTTAAAATCATCTCAGGTGTTTTTGAAGGCAAAACAACTGGAACACCGATAGGTCTAATAATAAAGAATCAAGATCAAAAATCAAAAGATTATGGTGAAATAAAAGATAAATTTCGCCCAGGCCATGCCGATTATACATATTTCAAAAAGTATGGGATTCGTGACTATCGCGGTGGAGGAAGGTCTTCTGCTAGAGAGACAGCAATGCGTGTTGCAGCTGGTGCAATAGCAAAAAAAATACTAAAACATAATGGTATTGAGGTTTTTGGTTTCTGCTCCCAAATTGGTGATCTTAAGATCAACTTTATAGAAAAAAACTTTATTAATGAAAATCCATTTTTCATAGCAAATAGAGATGCTATTACAAATTGTGAAAGCTTAATTCACAATATTCGTAAGCAAGGAGACTCGATTGGTGCAGAGGTTACAGTCATCGCTACTGGCTTAGAAGCAGGACTTGGCAGACCAGTTTTTGATAGGCTTGACGCTACTATTGCTTACGCTATGATGAGTATAAATGCTGTAAAAGCTGTAAGTATCGGTGATGGCTTTGACTGTGTTGCTCAAAAAGGTAGTGAACATCGCGATGAAATAACTCAAAACCAAGGTTTCTTAACAAACCATGCCGGTGGAATCTTAGGTGGAATTTCCACAGGGCAAGACATAATTACTAAGCTTGCATTCAAACCAACATCAAGCATTTTACAACCTGGTAAAAGTATAGATGTAAATGGTAATGATACTACAGTTATCACAAAAGGTAGACATGACCCTTGTGTCGGTATTAGAGGTGTTCCTATAGCTGAAGCTATGCTTGCACTAGTTTTGGTTGATGAATTACTAATCACTAACTCTTACGGGAAATAACCATGACACAGGCTGAATTTTGGAATCTCCTAATGGAATGGGGATATTTGGCGGTAATATTGGCAGTCTTTATTGAAGGAGAGATATTTCTTATTATGGTTGGCATCGCCACAGCTGCTGCAATGTTTAATTATCCCCTAGTTATATTAGCTGCTACAATTGGTGCTATACTTCATGACAATACTATTTTTACAGTTTCTAAGCTTATGGGCGAAAGAATCTTAACAAAAAAAGCTTCATGGCATTACAAAGCCCAAAAAGCTTTAGCAATCTTAGACAAGCATGAAACATTAGCAATTCTAAGCATAAGGTTTTTATATGGTTTAAGAACAGTTACTATTTTGATTGTAGGTATTAGCAAAGTAAAAAGATTTAAATTTATGACTTTAGATGCTATCAGTAGCTTTATTTGGTCAACTATATATATATCTTTAGGATATATTTTTGGCAACGCTTTATTACAGCTAGTAGATAAAGCTGATATCAAACACTGGATATATGAACACAAATTTCTATCTATACTTATCCTTATTCTTATTTCTAGCATTTCATATTTCATTTATAGAAAAATTCGCTTAAAGGCTAGGAGGCATATAAAATGAGTAGATTAGACCTTCTAAAGAAAGGCTCTTCGAGTAGTCAAAAAAAAGCTAATACTAAAAGCAATCCTCGTGGTGGAATGTTAGGTCAAAAACCACAAAAGTCTCAACAAAGCTTAGATGAACTATCTGATGATATTTTACAAGAAGATGATTTTGAAAATGATTTGGCTGATAATACTACTGATGAATATGAAGTAGATGATGATATTGATGATAATATTGATGATGAAAATGTAAATATTATTGAAATTGATCTTGGAGATAATAAAGGACTTGACATAGATCCTGAACTTATTGATGAAGATGATGAAAGTAGCGAAGTCCTAGATGAAAATAATATAGGTAATGATCAAGTCGAAATAAAAGATGAAGATGAAACTAGTGAAATTGTAGAAGGACACGCAGGTGTTGACTATAGTGAAGATGATATTAAGTTTGAAAAAGAATATATGTTTGATCAACGTGAACAGCTATATAACCACTTCGTAAAACTTATTAAAAATGGTGGAATAGAAATTAGTAGCTCTAAACTATTATATTTACATGATATAGTAAGAGTGTCTGTAACCTTATCTGAACTAAAGGAACAAGTAGGTTGTGAGGCTCAAGTTATTTCCGTATTCCCACCAAGTATTACAGTTAATGATAAGAATCCAGAAAAATATCGCTATATTGTACAATTCATTGGTCCTAATGCCTCTGAAACAGAAAGAGTACTATCTAAGTACTTATTAGGTTATAAGGCAAAGTAAATTAAGCTATGGCTAAGCAAAAAACTATATTTATTTGTCAAGAGTGTGGAGCTACTTCTCCTAGATGGCAAGGACAGTGTCATAGCTGTAATCAATGGAACACTTTTGTTGAAGAGATCAAACCTGATTCAAAAAAAACACCCATAGCTAGATCTGGTTTTGCTGGCAGCATTTCAAAAGCTACAGCACTAGCTGATATCAAAGGTAAAGAGCACTCTAGAATGTCTACGCATATATCCGAATTTGATAGAGTCCTAGGTGGAGGAATTGTTAAGGGGTCTGTAACACTGGTTGGAGGGGAGCCAGGTATAGGCAAATCTTCGATACTTCTACAAATCATGTCTTTTTTATCTTTACAAAAGAAAGTTTTATATGTCAGTGGTGAAGAGTCTCTTGAACAGATAGCGCTACGAGCAGAAAGGTTAAATCTCCCAAAAGATAATCTACTAGTAATGTGTGAGACAAACATAGAGCAAATCGCTAGCTATATGATAGAACATAAACCAGAAGTGGTTGTAGTAGACTCAATCCAAACCATGTATAACCCTGATATATCATCTATGGTTGGTGGTGTATCACAAGTAAGAGAATCGGCAGCGTATATTACTCAAATTGCAAAACAATATCAAATATCTGTTTTTTTGGTAGGACATGTCACTAAATCTGGAGAGGTTGCAGGACCAAGGGTATTAGAGCACATAGTTGATGCTGTAATATTTATAGAGTCCCAAGACAACGGCAGATACCGAATGATGCGTGCCTTAAAAAACAGGTTTGGTGCCGTAAATGAAATCGGTGTCTTTGCAATGACTGATAAAGGAATGAAAGAAGTTAAGAATCCCTCGGCAATATTTCTAAATAATGGTCGTTCAAACTTAATCGGTAGTGTTATAGTTTCAGTTTGGGAAGGTACACGTCCTCTACTTGTTGAGCTACAATCATTAGTTGTCGACAAAAATATCAATCAGCCTCCTCGAAGATTATGTGTAGGTATTGATAGTAACCGTCTAGCAATGATACTAGCAGTTATTCAACGCTATATGCATATTGATTTATATGATAAGGATGTATTTTTAAATGTTGTCGGCGGTATAAAGATTAATGAAACAAGCATTGATTTAGCGCTAATACTGATTATATATTCCAGTATCAAAGAAATTGAGATTCCTGATGATATGCTTATAATGGGTGAAGTTGGCTTATCAGGCGAAATTAGACCGATTCCGTATGGTGTAGAACGAATAAATGAGGCAAAAAAACATGGGTTTAAAAAAATCATCATACCTCAATCCAATTTTTCAAAATCTCTAAAAACAGAAGGCGTAGAGGTCATCGGCATAACAAAACTGAATCAAATTAAAGACATAATAACAGGATAGAAAATGGAATTTTTAGCAAGTATTAATTTTTTAGATATTTTGTTGGTAATCGTAATTTTAATATTAAGCCTATTTGCAGCTGTCAAAGGACTTTTTAAAAACATAGTACTATTAATACTAATGGTATTTGCCGTAATAATGTCAGGTATCTTAGCTCAAAAGGTACAACTTGCGTACATCAATTCATTAATAGAAGATCCTCCAACAGCCTATGTTGTATCATTCATATTAGTTCTAGTCTGTGCATATCTCATAATCTTTGGTGTAATGAAAGTATTTATGCGCAATAACAAAGAAAAGGAAAGCTTATCAAATACACTTTTAGCATTTTTTATAGCTTTAGTGCGTTTTGGCTTTATATTCGCAATTGCCTGCTCAACACTCAATTCTTTCGACTCTGTAAAAGATAATTCACTATGGGAAAACTCTATACTTGTCAAACCATTCGTCAAAGTAGGAGATTATGCATTTAATACAAAAGTAAAAATGCAACAGACAAATCTAAAAGACTATGTACCTAAGCAAGCAGCTGGAGGAGATTAATTTTCATTTTTCAACTGTCTAGTCATAAGTTGTCTGACCATATCTTTGGGATCTACATTCTCATATAAGACTCTATACGTAGCAAATACCAAAGGCATATCGACTCCATGCTTTTGAGCAAGCTTATACACTGCTATAGCAGTAGAATATCCTTCAACAACGTTATTTACTTTATGTAAAGACTCCTCTATAGTCATACCTTGACCTAGGTAGTATCCAAATCTACGGTTACGCGATTGATTGTCTGAACAAGTGAGCAACAAATCACCAAGACAGCTCAAGCCCATAAATGTTTCAACATTAGCTCCGAGTTTAAGTCCTAATTTTTTAATTTCTGCCAGACCTCTTGTAATTAGTGCTGCATGAGCATTAACACCAAAATCCATACCAGCAGCAGTACCTGCGGCAATAGCCAAAACATTCTTAACAGCACCACCAACTTGAGCACCTATAATATCAGTAGTTGTATAACACCTAAAATTCTCATTACTGAAAAGCTTTTGGGTATATTTAGCATATTCAATATCTTTAGATGCTACTACAACAGCAGTTGGAAGCTTATTAGCTACCTCTTTGGCAAAGCTTGGACCAGTTAATAAAGCGAATTTTGTATTTGGAATAATATCTTCTGCTATTTCACTCAATAGAGCATAAGTATCATGACAAAATCCTTTCGTAGCACTAATAATATTTTGGTGAGGTAATATACAGTCTCTTAGCTCTAAAATAATCTTTTTAAAGCCTGAGCTTGGAGTAGCGACTAATATGTCATCGAAATCATCAATACTAGCCTTCCAGTCTTGTATAGCTGTTAAAGTATCTGGGAATTTTTCTATACTTGGTAAATATTTTTGGTTATTACCTTCTGTAAGCATCTGATCATTATGCTCTTTTTTCCAAGAATTGATTCTTACTTCGTGGCCTTTATAAGCTAACTGTAATGCCAGTGCAGTACCCCAAGCACCAGCCCCTAATACAAGTATATTTTTTTTCATCTTAGCCTCTATCAATTACATTTCACTTTCTACTGAATATATTGTAACATTTGCGTCTAATAAAAAAGTATAGTTCGTGGCCAAATATTTAATGAGACGACTACTAGCAGATCTTAAAGAAGTTATTATTCAAAATAATCTAGCAATAAAAATTACCCTTCTTTGCTCAATTACTGCATACGCATACTTTATAGCATCTTGGACAATATCTATTGATACCGAGCTTGCAACATACGGTTTAGGTAATAGTAAGTATCTATACCCATTAGATGTACAATTTTTAAGGCTTGGAAGACCTATACTTAGTTTAATAGTTTCGATAATTGGAACAGTACCAATTCCTTACTTTAATTCCATATTGGCTTTAGGTTTTATCTTCTGCTCTTATATAGTCTGGATAGCAATACTCAATAACATTAGCAACAATAAACTATCAACAATCATCTTCGGATTGTTTTACCTTATATCTCCGGTATATATTTTTCAACTGAATTTCGTTAACCAAAGTATAGAAATAGGACTAGGTTTTTTATTAAGCTCGCTATCAGTATATTTTTTAGCACAACTTTTCCAAAAAGAAAATTGGCTTACTAATATACTACTTAGTAGTCTTATGATATATTTTGCTCTGGGTATATATCAATCTTTTATAGTTTACTATATAGAAGGTATGATAACTGTGTTGATATTAAACTCCATCAAAAAAAATCTGACTCCTAAAGAGGTAGTTGGCTTTTTTTATTATTCCATTTTCGTGGCTATAATTGCCTTAGTGCTATATTTTATTACAACGCATATATCTTACTTTTTTGTTGGTAAGTCAAATTATCTTACTAATTTTTACGATGGTTGGCATACTACTAACTTAGCAAATCAATTAAGTCTATTATTTAGATATATACTAAACACACTAGATTCAAGCCTTACAATTAGTTACGGCTTATGCTATATCATACTATTAGCATTGATGTTCAAACTTAAAAAACTTGATAGTTTTATAGTTTTAATTGGTATTATTACACCCCTATTACTCCCAATAGTCCTTATATCGCCAATGCCATTAAGAATTTTATTTACTATACCACTTAGTATAGCGATGCTAGCGAGTGTTTGTTTTGAAATATTTAGAAGAAAAAAACTTATATTAATAGTAGCCATAATAATAGCTTTAATAAACTTCAAGCAAATATGTCTCTTGACTTACAGTAAAAATATGGCACAAGCATATAACCAAAGAACTCTAAATTCTTTATACCAAAACATCTATGATAAAATAGGCACAAAAATATATAATACGGCAATCATTTTCATCGCCTCAAAGCATATTGACAATAGTTACTTTATAAAAACAACTATAAACCAACCCTTTTACTTAAATAGCAATCTTGATTTATTTAGCAGTATATTCCCTGATAGCTCATGGCAAGAAAGTAATCTAAACCATAGAGTTTATTACTTTCTCCACTGGCTGAATGACTACTACAAAATGCCTACAGAGAAGCAAATTGATATAGCTAAAAAAATATCAATAAACTTACCAGTATACCCTCAACAAGGCTCTATTATTAAAAATGACAATAGTATTATCATTAAGCTCAGCAATTAAAAACAATACTTTCTTGTATATAGATTATGACTAATTTCTCTTTTGTACTCTATAGTTGTTAAACTGTAAATACCTATATTATATAAGTTTTTCTTATCAGCACCATAAATTCAATATATTTAACTTTATAGGAATATACTGGGATAATACACACATCAAATATTAGAAAGTATTTTAGGTAATAAAAATGAAAAAAATTATGTTTGCGGCAGTATCAATTTTTAGTATTATTTCGGTGTCTAATGCTAGTAACTTACATCAGATAAATAGTTTTTCATCTAAGTCATTTCCAGCACCTGTAATAATATTGGCGGAATAAAAGCTATTATTTAGGTTGTGCTATAACATAGATTCCTTTTATACCTTTTGAATCTTGCCACATATATTGAAATCTATCTGGATTAATAGCACTCAATCCATAAACTGTTTTCACATTATTAAAATGTGCTGCTGGATCAATCATAAATAATGTATCTTTATCATCATCAATTGTTTTTCCCAACTTCTGATATCCCGATACCAATGTCCAGTGCCCTCCCCAATCAATCCAATCTACAAGTACAGGTACACCTTTGTCTATACTCTCATAAATCAATTTGATATCACCATCAGTAGCATATTTCACATCAAAACCATGCTTTTCCAACCAGTTAGCTATCTGTTGTGCTGTAGTACCATAATCATCATTTGTACCCATCTCTTTAGCTATTTGTAACTCCATTTGATGATTCATTTGAGAATCCTTAAGAACTCCATAATAATTAAGCAAGCTCATAACAGCAGATGGTCCGCAAGTATAATCGGTAGTTTGTTGATGATCTTTTATGTCTAGTATTTTTATATTCTTATCTGTTGATAAATCAAATGTTTTGACAACATTTTCTATATAAGTCTTATTAGCATATTTTCCAGAACTATAACTTAGACTCATAGTAAAAATTAAAGTTAATAAAATAAAAATTACTCTTTTAGACATATCATTTAACCCACTAATTTAGAAATTTGAGAGATTTTAGCATTAACTTTGAAAAAAGAAATTAAAATCTGCTAGATCACTTGAATATAATAAACTTTATAGATAATATTTCGTTAATTCGCGAAACATAGGTTTATGAAAATGAAATTAGCAAACATTGTAGATTTTCAAAAAGCATTAGGTGATGAAACTAGGATTAGAATTCTAATGGTTATATATCAGCATGAACTATGCCTTTGTCATCTAGCTCATATTTTCAAACTTGCAAACTCAACACTATCTAAACATTTAGATATACTTAGACGTAATGGTTTTATACATAAGCGTAAACAAGGCAGATTCCACTACTTTTATTTTAATTCTGCATTCAAAGAGCAGTTAAACTGGCTACTAGACACTCTTAATGATGACGAAATTATTCAAGCCGATCAAAAACTAGTCAAGAACTTAATACAAGAAAATCTAGAGCATTTACCAGAGATACATGCAAAGGAGAGTATTGTATGAGTAAACAATATCAAAGCTTTAAAGTATATGGATTAGACTGTATTGAAGAGATCAATATTATCAAAAAAACATTAAGTAAAAAAATCGCCGCAGATAGTATGCAATTTGACCTACTCAATGGTAAATTATCTATTGATAATCAAAATGTTTCTGAAAAAGAAATTATAACTCTAATAAAAAAAGTAGGGTTAAAAGCAATTACTTGGGATGAGCATATTACAGAAAGTCAAAACATCAGTTTTTTAACTAAATACTCTCGACTAATTACAACTCTACTTAGTGGAGTATTCATCATTTTTGCATACTTGTATCATAGTATAAATCATGGCTTTGTACATGCATTTATAGGTAATGAAAGCTTCTCTCAAACAGTTCCTCTTATATCTCAAGCCTCTTACTTAATAGCTATTTTATTAGGCAGTCGGTTTGTTTTACCCAAAGCAATCTCTGCTATTAAAAGGCTTGATGCTGATATGAACCTCTTAATGTTAATTGCGATAACTGGCGCAATTATTATTGGTCAATTATTTGAAGCAGCCATAGTAAGCTTTTTGTTTGCTTTTTCACTTTTGCTTGAATCATGGAGTGTCGCAAATGCTCGATCAGCGATAACAAAGCTTATGAAACTAACTCCAGATACAGCTCTAGTTTATTGTTGTCATGATAAACAATTTGAAGAAAAGCCTCTAGCAGAAATAAATACAGGCAAAACTCTTCTAATAAAACCAGGACAAAGAATTGCTCTAGATGGAATTATACTTAAAGGTAATAGCTATATAAATCAAGCACCTATAACAGGTGAATCTATTCCTGTGGAAAAAACCATTGGTGATCAAGTTTTTGCAGGAAGTATAAATGGAAACTCCGCGATTGAGATAAAAACGACAAGTACAGCTGAAAACTCATCGATTGCAAAAATAATCCAAGCTATTGAACATGCTCAATCAAAACGCTCAAAAGCAGAGAAATGGGTTGATAAGTTTGCTAAGATTTACAACCCTACAATGATATTTTTAGCCATTATAATAGCTACTATCCCTCCACTCTTACTAAATGAGTCTTGGCTTAAATGGGGCTATGAAGCTTTAGTAATACTAGTTATCGCTTGCCCTTGTGCATTAGTGATATCTACACCAATTTCAATAGTTTCAAGTTTGGCAAAAGCTGCTAGAAATGGGATCTTGATCAAAGGTGGTGAATTCATAGAAATACCAGCCAAGTTAAAAGCTATTGCCTTTGATAAGACTGGTACATTAACACAAGGCAATCCTTCTATTACAGAAATAATCATCACACAAAACTATTCACAACAACAATTAATTACCATAGCTGCAAGTCTTGAGAGTTCTGTTGATCACCCAATCGCTAAGGCTATTTTAGACTATGCCAAAAATAACAATATAACGTTTATACAGGCGACAAATACTGAGGTTTTAGGTGGTAAAGGAGTAATAGGAAAAGTCAATGAAAGTAGCTTTTGGCTTGGAAACCATGCTTTTGCTCATGAAAAACGGCTATGTAATAATGAAGATCTACATGCACAAGCGATAAAACTTGCAAATAATGGTCAAACATTGATTTTCATTGGTAGTGATGAAAATATTATTGGTATCATTGCTATACAAGATATGATAAAAAATAATGTTAACAATGCTCTCAAACAACTAAAAAAACTTGGGATTAATCAAACCATCATGCTTACAGGTGATAATACTGCAACAGCTCAGTCTATCGCTACACAAGCTGGAATTGATAAATTCTATGCAGAGTTACTACCTCAAGATAAGGTTGCTAAAGTTGAGGAACTAGCTAATGACTATGAGAATATTGCTATGGTTGGAGATGGTATCAATGATGCTCCTGCGCTAGCAAGATCTAATTTAGGAATTGCGATGGGTACTATAGGTAATGATATCGCAATAGAAACTGCAGATATTGCGCTTATGTCTGATGATATTGCAAAGCTACCTTGGCTTATCAAGCATTCAAAGAAAACATTAAAAATAATAAAACAGAATATAACTTTTGCTATTGCTATAAAAGCGATTTTCATATCTCTTGCAATAACTGACTTAGCTACTTTATGGATGGCAATAGCTGCTGATATGGGAGCTACTCTGATTGTAATTATAAATTCACTCAGATTACTAAAATAAGCTAAATATCATATCTCATCCACAGTGGTAGAAAGCGCTTAATATCATTCATAAACTTAAATAAACCAACATTTAGCTCAACATTACCATTAGGATCTGTTACTTTACGCGGAAATGCTATACCCGCACCAAAAAGCCCTGGTGCTATAATTCCCGTTGTAGGATCATAAACTCTAGCATCGATACTCTCTACACAAGGTATTCTTTGATCAAAACCTACTGCATAAATAACTTTATTATATTCATGTAAATGTTTATTTATCTCTTCACTAGTTGATAAATATCTTTTGACTCTACTATCTAAATTTTGGGAGATATTTTTTTTAACCCATTTAGCTGTCTCACCTTTTAAACCTGAGTTATCATATAGAATCCAGTCTCCCATATTGATAGCATACTTCAACGGTTGACGATAGAAGTTAGCAACATCTTCAACACCGAGCTCAATTAAATTTCTAATAATTATCATTGCTGAATGAGATGATCCAAATACAGCCACCCTATCACCTTCAATAAGCTCTTTTTTTAACTTAGATGGCGATAATGCTGTAGCAAGATCAATTTCTTTTGTAGTTTCAGGATTATGAATATTCAAAGTTTTAGGTATAGAGCCTGTAGCTAAAACAACTTTCTCAGCCATATAGTTTTCTCTTGCACCATAGAGATTCCATACACCTTGGGCTACTTTCATTTCTGCAATAGTATCTATACTGTAATCAACTTTTTGGAATAGATTGTCTGTGATATATTGCAAAGGTTCCGCAACATCTTTCAGCTGTGAGAATCCTTGCTTATCGTAATTTTCTAGAGCAAATTTTTGTAACTTTTTTTCAAACTCAAAAGATTTTATATCATTAAGAAATCTCAAAAATAACTCTACCGTTGTATTACTGCTAACTTCTCCCCATTTTTTACCGAAATCACCAACACCGAAATTCGGATCAATCCAAAGTATATTTTTTGCATTTATACCATTATCTAACAACTGCCCAATAGTTGCCATACCAGCAGGACCTGCACCAACCACTGCCCACTTATATTTTATAAAGCTTTCCATAACTAACCTAATTTATTTACCTAAAACATATTATACTCAATCATCAATATACTGTCTTAATAAATCTTATCTATATTGAATATCAGAAAATCTTATAATAAAATCATATAATATAAGCATTACTAAAATATAAATATGCGAATCACATTAAAACAACTACAAGTTTTTGTCAATACTGCAAAATCTGAATCCATTAGTGCTGGTGCTGAAAAATGTTTCATCTCACAAGCTGCTGCAAGTATGTCACTATCTCAACTTGAAAACATGCTTGATACGACATTATTTGATCGTGTTGGCAAAAGAATGAAACTAAATGATAATGGTAAAAACCTACTAGCAAAGGCTATCAAAATTTTAGATGAAATTGAAGAGTTTGAATCATTTAGCTTAAATAGCACTCAATTATCTGGAAAGATAATTATTGGTGCCAGTACCACAATAGCTAACTATGTATTACCAAAATATGTAGCAATGTTTAGAAAGTTACATCCAGATACAGATTTTGAAATTATTTCTGGTAATACAAAAGAAATTATAAATAGCGTTGAGTCACTAAACTGTGATGTAGGCTTTGTCGAAGGCGAATGTAATAGTAAAACATTAGAGACTTACCTTTGGACAAAAGATAGTCTAAAAGTAATTTGTCGTATTGACCACCCATTAACTAAGAAAAAAAATATAAAGATAAAAGATCTTTTAGATTATGAGTGGGCAATGAGAGAACAAGGCTCTGGAACATTTGAAATATTTTTCAATGCTCTTGAAGATAAAGTATCAAGCATAAAAAAAGCTATAACTCTACGCAGCTCAGAAGCAATAAAGCAGTATATTGCATATAGCGACTGCTTAGCTTGTATATCTGAAGTAATTACAACTCAAGCTTTAGATACTGCTAAATATTGCATACTTGAAACTAAAGAGCTCGATTTATCTAGAAACTTCTACAAACTACTTCACGAGAAAAAATACCACACCGCATTAACACAAGCTTTTTGTAAATTTGTAGAAGATGATATCAAATAGCTAAGATAAAACTTGAAAATCTTAGACTTTGGAGTCATCTTTACATAAGTAACACAAATTCAAATAAACGGAGATAATAAAATGTCTATAGGAATAATTCTACTGATAATTATAGCTATAGCTGCTGTATATATAGTTATGACTTACAACAAACTAATAGCAGAGATCGAAACTGTCAAAAATTCTGAAAAACAAATCGATGTACAACTTGATCGCAGAGCCAAAGTATTTGACTCATTAGTAAATGTTGTCAAAAAGTATATGGACTACGAGCAAACAACACTAAAGCAAGTTGTAGCACTAAGAAACCAAGCTAATTTAGCTAAAGCAAATGGCGATATTCAAGAAAGAATAAATGCTGAAAATCAGATCTCTGATCTAGCAAAAGGTATAAATGTTCAATTTGAGAACTATCCAGAATTAAAAGCTAATCAAAACGTAATTCAGTTACAAGAGGAAATTACATCTACTGAAAATAAATTAGCTTTTGCTAAACAAGCTCTTAATGACTCAATAGAAAGATACAATGCTCATAAAAAATCCTTCTTTGCTGGGATGGTAGTTAATATCTTCAAGAAGCTAAATGAAGAATTTGTATACTGGAATATCTCAGAAGAGAAAAAACAACAACTAGAAGACTCTAGAGTGGAACTATAAGATGTCAAATACTGATAATCTACAATATGGATCTGTTAACTGGCGTGAAGTTGTTCGTAAAAATACTTATCGCACATATTTTGTCATAGCAACATTCCTAATTGTTTTTTTTCTGCTAGGAATTTTTGTTGATACCTTTTGGCGATATGGTGAGTTTGCGAATGCTTACTATAGTAAATATGGTATTGAGCTACCTATATCAAAAGTATTTTATGCATTAGCAACATTTCAAATACCTCCTTACGCTACTATGATCATATCTGCTATAGCAGTAATTTGGATATTCATCACTTTTAGTATGTATGACAAAATTATGCTATCTGGCACTGAATATCATGAGGTTTCAGCAGATAACCAAGATCCTTTAGCTCGTCGTGTATATAATGTTGTTGAAGAAATGAAAGTAGCTGCGGGTATGCGATATATGCCAAAGGTTTTTTTAATTGACGCCAATTATATGAATGCTTTTGCATCAGGTTACTCTGAAAAATCCGCAATGGTTGCTATCACAACAAAACTTGCAAATGCTCTTAACCGTGATGAGCTACAAGCTGTTATGGCGCATGAGTTAACTCATATTAGAAATCAAGATATTAAGCTCAACTTATTCACTATGGTTTTATCCAATATGATGCTTATTATTATGGATTTCTTATTTTACTCAGCTCTTTTCTCAGGAAACAATAATAATAGCAACAGCAATAATCGTAACAATAATGCTGCCGTATTTTTTATCATTATTATGATTTTAAGATATGTGTTACAAATTTTTACAATATTTATGATGCTATTCTTGAGTCGTACAAGAGAATATATGGCAGATGCTGGAGCAGTTGAGCTAATGCGTACAAATGTACCAATGGCAAATGCTCTACTAAAGATTGCTGGCGATAGTAAAACAGCAGAAGCTCAATATAGCTATAAGCATAATAAAAATGAAAATCTCCGTCGTGCGTCATATATCTTTGATCCACTAAGTGCAGGTATAGGCAGTGGAGATATGTCTGATATGTTCTCTACTCATCCATCTATCGAAAAAAGACTTGCTTCGATTGGAGTCAAATCCAAGTAAAACAAAAACTATCCTTCAATATTTTTTTAATCTATTTTCACCTAAAAATAAGATATAATAATAAGACATACAAACAAACTACTCCTCTATATGAATATAAAAACTCAACATAATGGTTTTACTATAGTTGAGTTAATTATAACTATAGCAATAATTACTATCTTAGCAACTCTTGGTTATGCAACATACTCTGATTACATAATTAAGACAAAAATAGCTACTGAAGTATCTGTATTAACAGCACGCGCAAAAGAAATATGGGACTTTAAAAAAGATAATAAAAACTTTTACCTTGAAGGTGATTACTCTGAAGTTAATGAGTATGCAGCTCTTACGAAAAATATCGGTACAGCTGGGGGAAGCGGCATAGTAAATGGATATGCTGAGATTATGGTACGTCCAGAAAATGTACCAACAGATATGGTAAGATGGAGGTGTGTAGTTGCAGGCAATACTCTAAATGAATCTAACATACCAGAACATTGTATACTTGGTGATGCTACTTTCTTTAGGATACTTAAAGAAAATAATATGATTTTTAGTGAGGATAGCTTCCAATACGATGAAACAACAGTAGATGATGATGACTGGGGTAAGGTTGATACAGGCAGTGACTTCCTTGGAAAATGGTATATAACTGGTGGCGATGAGCAAATAGAAATTTGGAATAATTTCGATAATATTGATGATATGCGTCCAAATGTTGCTGAGCTTGACGGCGATAGGAATGAGATTGTTGATTTTTCTCATGACTTAGCATCAAAAGGTTTTGATAGTATGCAAATGTCATTTGATTTTTACTCTAGGACCGGTGATGACTCAAGTAACTTTGAAGTTTATTTAGGTGATGAGCTTGTCTATACACATGACAGCTTCTCTAAAGGTTGGCAGACAATTGACATAGATTTACAAAATACTAGCGCTTCAGGTAAGACCTTAACACTAAGAGAGTCCGGGAAAGATGATAGTTACGGTGCACTAATAGATTTAGAATCAATTAGAGTGACTCCTAACAAAATCACCTAAAGTTCTAAAGCTTGGAGCTATAAATTTAGTAACAAATATATTATAATCCCTATTTATATTGTTATTCTTATACAATTCAAACATTAAATCTAAAATTTAATAACTAAGAGAAATAAATGTCAGAGCAAGAACCACGTAAAAAACTTTCTTTAGGTAGTAGAAAAAAGCTATCAGTAAACAGAACTTCTAGTCTAAGCACAAACCTCAAAACTAGACTACAAGCCAAAAAAGAAGATAATATTCAAAACTTTTTTAATAACGCTGATAAAGAGCTTCGTGAATTATATCAACAAAGACAGACATTAGAAGACCAAATTAAACAAATTGAGCAAAGACTTCTTTTCGCAAAAAGTGAACCATTACAAGAATTTCTATTTGAATTGAAAACAAAAGATTTTGCATTATTGGCAAAGATAAATTCTCATATAAATACTCTTTAAGATTTTATTTTATAAGAATTATGCTTATTAAGAACTAGAATATACTTTCAAATATTTCTTTAATACCTTTTTTAGCAAGACCTAGCATTTTAGCAAATTCTTCTTCTGAGAAGTCTTTGCCTTCTGCTGTACCTTGAATCTCAATCATACCACCATTTGAGTTCATAACTACATTCATATCTGTTTCAGCATTAGAGTCTTCATCATAATCTAAATCAAGTACAGGCTCATTATTGTAAATACCTACAGATATTGCAGCAACTTGAGACATTAATGGATTAGTTTGCTCATCAAGCATACCATTTTGCTTCATATAATCTATGGCATCCCTGATAGCTAATGATGCTCCAGTAATAGATGCTGTACGTGTGCCGCCATCTGCTTGGATTACATCACAGTCAACTTTGATAGTATTCTCACCTATTTTTGTTAAGTCAACACTTGCGCGTAATGCTCTACCAATTAGTCTTTGGATTTCTTGTGTTCTACCAGATTGCTTACCTCTAGCAGCTTCTCTATCCATACGAGTATGAGTTGAACGCGGTAACATACCATATTCAGCAGTTAACCACCCCTCACCAGAATCTTTTTTGAATCTTGGTACGCCAGCAACTACAGAAGCTGTGCATAAAACTTTAGTATCACCAAATTCTATTAAAACTGAACCTTCAGCATGTTTTGTAAAATTATGTGTAACTTTTAAACTACGTAATTGATCGTTATTTCTTCCACTTGGACGCATTTTGGAACCCTTTTAATTAAATTCATAAGTATTAAGTGTATAATTATACAAATCGATATTAAAATAAGAAACCTTAAGTTTAAGGTATTTCTGATATATGAATATTATTAACAAACAAAATTTATCAAAAGTAGAAAGATACTGGCTTAATGATGCAAAAAACTTAGTTACAAGCCTATCAAAAGGCTATGGTGAAATTATATTAGATAAGATCTCTCAGTGTTTTACAAATGTTAATCAGTTAGAAGCATCACTATTAGATATTAAGTCTGCATTAGTACGGCAAATAACTCTTTCAAGTATCAATGAAACATTAATTTTTGCTAGGACAATTATTCCCTGTGATACTTATGATTTTTTTTCACAAGAAGTTGATAATCTTGGTACAAAACCAATTGGCGATAATCTACTTTTTGAAAAATCTAAATTTACTCGTGATGAATTTATAATCCGTAAATTATCTAATGATGATTTTTATCAAGAAACAAGTAGGCATATTCAGCAAGAGATCTTTTCTCGTAGTTCGATATTTACATACAAAGATAATCAAGAGCTTAAATTTTTAATTACAGAATATTTTCTAGTTTTACCGGAGTTATGTAATGCAGAGTAATACAAAATTCAAAGCATATATTATGCTAATGAGATTGCATCGCCCTATTCCAATACTGCTAATTCTTTGGCCAACTCTTACCGCACTAGTTTTGGCAAGTCATGGTATTCCAGATATTAAATATTTGATTATCTTCACTATTGGTGTGGTTGTAATGCGTACAGTGGGTTGTATTGTTAATGATATTGCAGACATAGATTTCGACAAACATGTAGAGCGTACCAATACTCGACCTTTAACCAGTGGTAAACTTAGTGTCAAGAATGCATTATACTTGTGTCTAGCTCTTACGATAGTTGCTTTTATCTGTGTATTGTTCTTAAACTTATACACAATTTTACTATCATTTATAGCTCTATTTTTAGCTGTTTTATATCCATTTTGTAAAAGGTTCTTTGCAATTCCTCAGTTGGTACTTGGCTTAGCGTTTAATTTTGGTATTTTTATGGCTTTCTCGGCTACACAAAACAAAATACCTCTAGAAGCTTGGATATTTTATCTATCAACAATATGTTGGACTATAGCTTACGATACTATCTATGCATTAGCTGATCGAGATTTTGATTTAGAAATTGGTATTAAGTCATCAGCTGTTTTATTTGGAGATAAAGTATTTAAGTACATCTTTTTATTCAATTTCATATCATTAGTACTTCTGATAGCTCTAGGTATATATCTAAGCTTTAATATTATTTTTTATATAGGTGTTGTTATTAGTGCTTTTTTATTTATCAGAAATTATTTCTTATACAAAAAACTAGGTATAGC
The DNA here is from genome assembly GCF_007923265.1 of Francisella salimarina. NCBI lineage: Bacteria > Pseudomonadati > Pseudomonadota > Gammaproteobacteria > Thiotrichales > Francisellaceae > Francisella > Francisella salimarina. The sequence continues at coordinate 436,122 of NZ_VOJA01000004.1, read as the reverse complement.
TAACTGTATAAAAGCTTTTTCTGATAATCATTGGATTGGCTTGATAATATTTATCATAGTGGTTATACAATATCTTTAGTAAAGGATTTTTTTGTGATTAAAGTTTTCTATGATGGTAAATGCGGATTATGCTCAAAAGAGATAAATCACTATAAAAATATAGCCCCAGAAAATATTTTTGAATGGATCGATATTACCGAAATATCTGAAGAAAGTCTTAACAAAGAAAATTTAGATACTCTATCTTGTCTGAAGCTATTTCATGTCAAAGATAACGGAGATAGATTTCATACTGGAGTTGATGCCTTTATCATAATATGGAGCCAATTAAACAAATGGAGAAAGTTAGTAACTATTATTAAACTACCACTAATATATAGTTTTGCTAAAATTATATATAGTCTGTTTGCGAAATGGCGTTTTAATCGTTTAACCCATTGTAAAATAAGGTAACCTAAACTGGAGAGTAGATGAACTTAATAATTGGTGCGATCTTAGGTTTTATATCAGTAGCTTTTGGTGCTTACGCAGAACATGGTTTAAAATTACAAATCTCAGCTGAACATTTTGATTTCGTAATGACTGCAGTTCGTTATAATCAAATCTATGCTATAGTAATTAGCGGTATTGGAATAGCTCTTTTAAGTAGTAAGAGCTTATCACGATGTTTAGCTCTTAAACTAAGCAACTTATTTTTTATAGTTGGCACAATATTATTTAGTTTTAGTATTTATATTTCTGTGGTTTATAATATACCTATTATTTTGAAGCTAGCACCATTAGGTGGCACCACACTGATGATAGGTTGGCTAATACTAATTTTAGCTGCCATTTTTTTGAAGAAAGATCTAAAGAGAAACTTATGAAGAGATATATAATTACACTAGCATTATGTATATTTGTGTTATCGGATACTGGCTTTGCAGATACCAAAGATAATCAAGGATATATAGTCAAACTTTACTTTGGCAGAACTATGAAAGATGATAAAGATAATATCTCTTACGTTTCAGATAAGATGTTCAAAAATTTTGAGAACAAATACATAACACCCGCTTTCCCTGATGGTTATACTGAAAATGATGCTAGAGGCTATTGGCGTAGCCCAACAGGAACCACTTATAGTGAAAAAACCAAAGTTGTCACGATACTTGCAGATGATAAATCAAAACAACTTGAGCAAAAAGTAAACAATCTAGTTAATGTCTACGAGAAAGCATATCATCAAGAAAGTGTCTTAGTAACGTACACAAAGACAGATTATTCTTTTATCTAAATGGCGGAGAGGAAGAGATTCGAACTCTCGATAGTCGTTAAACTATACACGCTTTCCAGGCGTGCTCCTTCAACCACTCGGACACCTCTCCAAAGAAATATTAAGTATACAGCAAAAGCTTATATTTTCAACTTTTAGATAATCATTACACCGCCAGAAACAAACATCAAAACTATGAATAAATTCTTTAGAAGCTTTGGAGAAATTATCCCTAAATAATTAACTGCCAAAAGACTACCTGCCAATGCAAATATACCCGATGATACTAACAATGGAATATTTAGATAACCAAGTGTTGATGGTACATTAACACTAATTCCATAAGTAAGCACAAATGCTGCAATTGATGAGTTTATAAGCACACAGACACTAGTTATAGCTATAGCTTTTTTGATATCAGTACCAATCTTTATAAAAAACATTGTTGCAAATGTTGTTGAGCTTGCCAAAACACTCAAAATACCACAAAATCCAAAAATACTATATCTAGCGCTTCTAGGTAATTTAACAACCTTATTATCATTGTGCAATATCATCCAGATACCACTTCCAAATAACAATATTGCAAAGACTATTTTCAAAAGATCTGTATTTATATGTTTTGCAACTATTGAGCCTACTAGCGCCCCTATAGATAAATATACTAAATAATACTTTAACTCTCCCAAGTGTATATTACCTTTACGATAGTGTTTGTATGTTGCTATAGAACTTAAAAATATAGACATCCCACAACAAGTTGCTATAGCTATTTGCATAGCAAAGTCAGCTCCATAAGTATGTACAATTATAAAATAAAAAGCTGGAACAGCTATCAAACCTGCTCCTCCACCAAGTAGCGTAGAAATAAAACTAGCTACAAAACCAACAATTGCTCCTAATATGATTAACATTATTTTTTTCCTATGATTATTTAAGATAGTTATAGACAGTAGCTCGACTAATATTTAGTGCGTTTGCAATGTATTTACTTGCATTCTTACCATCTAGTGCGCCTTGTTGTTTAAGTTCTAAAATCAAGTTTTTCTTTTGATCCCTTGTTAAATTATCGATTGGTAGATTATTATCTATACAATATCTCTGCACAAAATTGTTAATTTTTTCATAAAGAGTATCTCTGAAAAGGCTCTGTTGCTGCTGCGACATTTGCATATTGTTATTATTTAGAAATACGTTTATTAAATTTTGATATCTATCAAACACAGAAATATCTAAATTTATGCATAATGTCCCTATAACATCATTTGTTAAGCTTTTAATTATAGTGATAATGCATTTCATTTTCCGCCCGTCATAATTTATTTTATCGTACGGTCCTATTACAAAATCATCGTAAGCATCTAAATCTATATGATCTAGATATGATATATCTCCAATTTCTCTTTTAGAGATAGGATTAAAAATCGCAACTATCTTGTTCTTAGATAAATCATGAATTACAACTTCTGCAAAAGGATGCAAAAGCCTACTTATAGCTTCTGCGACATTTATAAATTTTTCTAACTCAGGATTCATTTTGATATCTAAAACCATTTTTTAGATATATTAGTCTATTTTAGACTTTTTTGTCAACAAAATATTTTAAGAAGATTTAAACTTAGTACTGCGACATATATTTATAAAGTTAACAATTATAGGTCCAATAATATTCTGCCAAATTGCATAAAAAGTTGCAGCAATAGCTGCTTGATTACCAAAGAAGGTCAAAGCTATCACAATCCCTAAGCCAACATCTAATATACTAAACTCAAATAGCAAAGCTAATCTACTATCAAAATCTAGGCCCAAAACTTTACCTATTAAATATCCAAACACATTAGCAAATATACTAAGGATTATAACGCTTAAAATAATATCTAAAGGTACAAGTATAATAGCGTCTTTATTTAAAGCTGTTACAACCATTACTATTAGCATAATCAAGAGTATTGGAATACTAGAGATTTTCTTTAAAGTTGAATCATTTAGTTTAGTAAATTTACTAATTAAAATTCCTAAAACTATCGGTAAGATAACTATTATTGCCATTGTTTCAAACATACCAAACCAGTCTAACTCAATACTCTTCGCAAAGAAAAAATAGATGATTAGTGGCATAACTATTGGTGCTAACAATGTTGTTAAGAAAGTTAAACTAACAGTAAGTGAAATATTTGCTCTAGCCAATAAAGCCATAACTCCTGAAGCCGTGCCTCCTGGACAAGCGCCAACAATAACTAGACCTATCAATGCGGTTAAACTCAACCCAAAGAGCTTACCAATTATAAAAGCAGCTATTGATGTAACAGTTAATTTCAAAAACAATATAACTAGTAACTTTCCCTTGAGGTTAGCGACTTTTACAAAATCTTTTGGTTGTAGATGAAGTCCAATTACCAACATAATAGTAGCTAACAAATAAGTAATATATGGCTTTAATGGTATAAATATGGAAGGTACTAATATAGCTAGCAGAACTCCTAGTATCACTATAATTGCAAAATATTTCTGGATAAAATTCATTTTCATGGTTATTAACTATATTATTTAAAATTATTTTACATACTAAATTAAATATAAGAATAGATTTTCATCTTTTATAGCAATTAAAATAAGAAATAGGCTTGGAGAACATTAATTGAATATTTTTAGATAAGATTTATTTTTTATTTTTTGCTCTCCGACATCTTTCAGAGCAGTACTTTACTTCATCCCATACTTTTGCCCATTTCTTACGCCAAGTAAATGGTAAACCACATACTACACAAACCTTCGTAGGCAAATGCTGTTTTTTCATATACCTAATTCCTCAAGAAAATTTTTACTATCTTGTCTAATTAGTTCTTTCTTCTCATTAGTCATCTTTTCATAAGATTTATAAATCATTGCCAAGCGTGGGTTATTAGCGAGCTTTGATTTATTTCTAGCTAAGAAATCCCAATATAAGTAATTAAATGGACAAGCACCACCTCCATTTTTCTCACTGACTTTATAACTACAATTATCACAATAGTTTGACATTTTTTTGATATAGCTCCCACTAGCAGCATAGGGTTTACTTGCCAAATACCCACCATCTGCAAAAAGTACCATTCCTGATACATTTGGTAACTCAACCCACTCATAGGCATCCGCATATACTAACAAATACCATTCATTGACATACTTAGGATCAATTCCAGCTAACAATGCAAAATTTCCCAAAACCATTAGTCTTTGAATATGGTGCGCATAAGCATTCTCTTTAGTTTCTTTGACACACTGATGAAGACAATTCATCTTAGTCTCAGTGTCCCAATAGAAGCTTGGTAATTTACGCGTAGCTTCAAGATAGTTCATATCGCGATAGTCTGGCATTTTTAACCAATAAACACCGCGTACGAACTCTCGCCAACCAAGAACCTGACGAATAAAACCTTCTGCAGCATTTAAAGGAGCATTGTCATTATAATATGCTTTTTCAGCAGACTTGATACACTCCATAGGTAATAGCAGGCCACTATTAATATACATAGAAATATGTGAATGATACATCCATGCCTGCCTCTCAAGCATTGCATCTTGATAATCTCCAAAATCACTAAGTCTTTCTTTAACAAATAAATCTAGTGCTTCGAGCGCCTGCTCTCTAGTAACAGCATAATTAAATGGCTCAATATCTCCAAAATTATCAGCAAATGTTCTCTCGACTAACTTAATTACTCGCTTAGTTATATCATCTGCTGTACTTTTATATGGTTTTGGGATTTGCATATCAGAAGTTGGTGTTTTACGGTTTTGACTATCATAATTCCACTGTCCACCTTCTGGCTTGCCATCATTATCAAGCAAAATATTATGTTTGGTACGCATATAACGATAAAAATATTCCATGCGTAGTTGCTTATAATTTTTTGACCACTTTGCAAACTCATCAATTGTAGCTAAGAATCTATCATCTGTGCGTATTTCAACATCTATAGAGAAATCTTTCTGCCAACTTTGAATATCTTTTAATACGCGATATTCACCTGGTTCAGTTACAATTAGCTTTTGTATACCAAGCTTTTTAACAACCTTCTCAACTTCACTATAAAATGAACCTGTATTCTTTGGATCATCCAGTTTTGTATAGCAAACCTTATAACCTAGTTTATGCAACTGCAGTGCAAAGTGGCGCATCGCTGAGAAAATGTACACTAGCTTCTTTTTATGATGCTTAACATAGCTAGCCTCTTGCATTACCTCACACATCATCACAACATCATTTGCTTTGTCACAATCTTTCAAGCTAGAAATACTCTGCGAAAGTTGATCTCCTAGAATTAATCGTAAGGTTCTCATTAGAAAAGCTCTCCTTGAATATTCTCTACCTTTTGTTGTTTAGATTTGATTTTTCTGGGCTTTTTCCTACTAGCATGTTTTTTGATAATATTTTTAGTTTCTTGACTACTCTTTGAGTCTTTTCTAATTTTATAAATATTGTCTGCGGCAAATTTCCGCGCTTGCTTTTCATCAACAATAGGATTTGGATAATCTACAGAATTATGCTTTTCTAGCCATGGTGTATGGATATTCTCATCACTTACATTTTCTAGCTCAGGTATCCATCTTTTGATAAATTCGCCATTAGGATCTTGGTCAATGCTTTGCTTAATAGGGTTATAAATACGGATACTATTTATACCTGTAGTTCCCGATTGCATTTGCACTTGTGAATAATGAATACCTGGTTCATAATCAGTAAATAATCTTGCTAAATATAGCGATGTAACACGCCAATCTAACCACAAATGATAGCTTGCAAAACTCATGAGCATTGCACGCATACGAAAGTTTAACCACCCTGTTGCAATCAATGCTCGCATACATGCATCTATCATCGGGAAACCAGTATTACCAGTTTTCCATGCCTCAAAATATTGCTGATTTAGCGGCTCTTTGCGTAGTTGATCATAGGCTGAATGCAAATTCTCATATTCAATATTTGATTGATCCTCTAACTTCTGCATAAAATGACAATGCCAGCGCAGGCGCGATAAAAATGAACGCATTGCGCTTAACCATTTTGTTTTATTTTTTATACTACTAACTTTGATTTCATTTTTACGCTGATTAGCTAACTGATATACCTCTTTTATCGAGATAACTCCAAAAGCTATATATGGCGACAATCTCGAACAACTTTTAAAGGCAGTAACTGGTGAAGACATCTCTTTAGTATAACCACAACCTCTTTGATACAAGAAACTATCAAGGATTCTAAGTGCGCGAACTCGACCACCTTTTTGCCGTTTATAGCAATTATCATACTCTAGACCAAGACTCTCAGCCGTAGGTATTTTAGTTTGATTTTCACAAATAAATTTAAGCTTAGCAGGTGCTTTTACAAGATTTTCACTCATGCGTTTATGCCATAGCAAAGCCCATTTATCTCTATCAGCTAAACAACGAACTACACCATTTTGATATGGTTGATGCCATAAAATATTATTCTGTTTAAAAAACTTCTCAAGCTTAATATCACGCTGATATGTCCAGGCATTCCAAGTTTCTTGATGCGACCAAACACTCTTGATAGGATGTTTTTGTATTAGCTGCTCAAAAACCTCGACAGCATTACCAACCATTATAATTAAAGGTTGTCCTAATCTCGTAAGCTCAGTATTTAAGTCTTCTAAACATTCTAATAGAAACAAATATTGCCTATGACTCATATCAGGCTGTTGCCAAAGTTCAGGCTCAATTATGTATATCGGTAAAATATCTCCTTTTTCAGATGCTAAAGATAAGGCTAAGTTATCATTTATACGTAAATCACGCTTAAACCAAACTACTTGCATTTGTATGATTTAACCTTTTTTGATGTTTTGCAACTCTTCCGGTCACCCTTTTTCGCCAGAGCCTAAAACTACTCGGCTTAAGATTATTACGCATAATCTTTATAACTTGTGGCTCTGATAGTCCTGTTATATTTTTGATTGCATCAAATGATGTTTTATCACACCATGCCATTTCTATAATTTCACTAATCGTTATATTCTTATCATCCATAAAACACCTCTAAAAATTTTAACTATGGAATAATCTCTTTACCATCCCATGCAAAACATTTACCACTATCTTCTAATTTCAAATCATCTAAAACTTCAACTAACTTACTAGCTGAATACTCCGGTGTAAAAAGCTTACCTTGGGGTACTCTTGCCTGAAAAGGTTCTGAAAGATGACTATCAACAGTCCCTGGATGAAGCCCAACTATTACAGCATTTGGATTTAAGCGCTTAGTCTCAATACTTGCTGTTTTGATAAACATATTTAAAGCTGCCTTTGAAGCTCTATAAGCATACCAGCCACCAAGCTGATTATCAGAGATACTACCAACTCTCGCAGAAATAGCAGCAAATACAGACTTAGTATCTTTAGCTAACTTGGGTATGAAATGCTTTGCAACAAGAGCTGGGAAAATTGTATTTGCTTTGAAAAGCTCAATGAATTTATCTGCCGATAGTTCTTTTAAAGCTTTCTCTGGTTTTATCTCGGAAGTATGTAATATACCAGTAGCAACAAAAACTAGATTAATAGCTCCTGATTTTTCATAAACATCTTTCGCGGCTTTTTCAATTGTTGATTCATCCGAGTAGTCAATATGCCCATAAACTACACCTTCTAAACGATCAGCTACTATAGAACGTGAAAAAACATATATATTCGCATCTGGGTACAAATATCTCAATCTCTTGGTTACAGCACAACCTATAGAACCAGAAACTCCGATAACAACTAGATTACCACTCATAGCACTCTCCCAAAATTATGCTCTAGTACTACAAGTATACAAATAAGATTATGGATTTTTTATACAGATAAATAAATATTAAGAAAGTTTAATGAACTTGAAAAGATCACAAAGCCGAGTCAAAGTGCATTTCACGACCTAACAAAATAAGGACTATCGATTTAATTAACATGTAGACACCTCTAAAAACTATTAAGCCAAGAAAATATAGCTAAAGTAATCTAAAAGTAGTACGTCATTCCGTCAGGTGGTTACTGAGCGTAGTCGAATGTACTTGACCTCGAAATCTAGCAAATAGCTTATGTTTAAGCTATTTGATCAAGTACTACTTTTAAACGTAGTAGGCAATATTTGCCCAAGTACTACTTTTAGATGTAGTAAGCTATAAATGTGAAATTTCACTAAGCGAAGTCGAAGTGCTTATTTTGATAAACTTGTATTAATCAGCAATCAGATCATACTCAGTAGATTCAGTAATCTCAACAGTTGCAAACTCACCCACTTTTAAGCCTCTCTCTGCTGCATCGCCAACAATGACTTGTCCATCTACTTCTGGTGCATCATATTTAGTACGACCAATTGCATAGTTCTCTTCAGGGTTTATTGAATCAATTATGATCTTTTGCTCTGTACCAACAAAACCTTCAAGCTTATTAGCACTTATTTGAGCTTGCAGACTCATAAACTCATCTAAACGCTGTTGTTTAACTTCTTCAGAAATTAGATTATCAAGTTGATTGGCCTTTGCACCCTCTACTTCTGAGTATTTAAAACAACCAACTCTATCAAGCTGTGCTTTATCTATAAATTCTAGTAAATGCTCAAAATCTGCTTCGGTCTCGCCTGGAAAACCTACGATGAAAGTACTTCGAATAGCTATATCAGGACAAATATCACGCCACTTGTTGATTCTATCAAGAGTTTTTTGCGTATGTGCTGGTCTCTTCATCCTTTTTAGAACTTCTGGTGATGAATGCTGTAGAGGTACGTCAAGATAGGGATTTATTTTGCCCTGAGCCATCAGTGGTACAATTTTATCAACATGCGGATATGGATATACATAGTGCAGTCTTGTCCACATATCTAACTCTCCAAGAGCAGTAGCAAGATCTAAAATATTACTTTGATATTCTTTATCATGCCATATACCCGACTTATACTTGATATCAACACCATAGGCTGAAGTATCTTGAGATATTACAAGTAACTCTTTAACACCAGCATTTTTAAGTTTTTCAGCTTCTTTCATGATATTGTCAATTGAGCGACTTTTTAGCTTACCACGAATATCTGGAATAATACAAAAAGTACAAGTATTGTTACAACCTTCTGATATTTTCAAGTACGAATAATGTCTTGGAGTAAGCTTAATACCCTGTGGTGGTACTAAAGATACAAAATCATTAGCAAATATCGGAGCATGAGTATGCACAGCTTCAATTAGATTCTCATAATCTTGAGGTCCCGTAATACTTAGAACTTCTGGATGTTTTTCTTTGATAAGATCTGCCTTATTTCCCAGACATCCTGTTACAAGTACTTTACCATTTTCAGCAATTGCTTCTCCTATCACCTCTAGTGACTCATCAATAGCAGAGTTTAGAAAACCACAAGTATTAACTATAACCATATCAGCATTATCATAGCTATCTACCAAATCATAGCCTTCCGCCTTTAGTTTAGTTATTATACGCTCAGAATCAACTAGGTTTTTTGGACAGCCAAGACTTACAAAACCAATTTTAGGAATTTTAATCATAATATTTAATTCAAACAAAAAATTATGCGACTATTGTAGAACAATTTGAGATAAAAAAATAGTTAAAGATAAAATTACAAATCGAAATGAAAGATCATTAACTAATTTGAAGAATTACTCTCATCACACTTCACACCGAAGTCAATTTCAGTTCTTCTATCTAAATAGAATGCCTTTTCAGAAGCTTTATACATACATGCATCATTAACACCATCTGTACAGAACTCATCATAGAACTGTGCTGGTTCTGCTGCAGGTTTTAATTTACCATAGCTTACAACACAGATTTGGTCTTTATTTACATTTTTACCTAGTAAATAGTTGTATACAGATTCAGCACGCTTTTGCCCTAGGTTGAAGTTATATTTCTCGCTACCTCTAGGGTCAGTATTACCAGATAACTTAATTGGTTGATCTGGATGCGCTATTAGATAGTCTGCTGTTTTATCTAAACATTCTTTAGCATCATCAGTAATATTATAGCTATCAAAACCAAAATATACTGATCTACAGTTAATATCCATTAACTCTTTTTTCATCTGCTCAACCTGATCTGAACTCATATTATCAGAACCATATATTTGCGAAGACATCTCTAAAGCCTGTGAACTATCAACACCAGCATACTTATCTTTGATTAAATCACTATTATCTGGTCTAGTGCTTGAACAGCTCGCTAACATAAGTATAGAACTTACAACAGCTACACTCATAATACTTTTTTTCATCATATCTAACTCCTATTTTTAGCTATTTTCAAAACTTGAAACTTCATAATTACCGCCATTATCTGCATAACCGCTATAACTTGAACCATAATCTTCACCACTTTTAAGCGTACTAATAAAACCAGGACCACTTGTTTCATTTAACGACGATCCATCTAAACTACCATTTGCATTAGCTTGTAAAGGAGGCCCTTTATACCACGCGCAACTTGTAACTAACAAAGCTAAAGCAAAAATAATATAACTTTTTACCAAAACTTTCATACAAGCTCCTTAAAAGTTTTTGGGTGACCAGCTTGGTGACTGAATTAAGATGTTACCATTATTAGCTGTGTCAACATTAAAATGATTATCTCCATCTAATGATACCATATCTAACGAACTATAGCCTCTAGAGTTTGTAGATATATATGCGATCATATTGCCAAATGGAGATACTGTAGGTGAACTGTCTGATTTACCATTTGTGATATTTGTCACACTTCCATTAGCTAAATTAAAATCAGCTATCTGAGTACCGCTTGATCTAGATTGATTCATAAACACTATATCTTTGCCATCTGGAGTATAATTTGGCTCATAGCCTTGATATATTCTACTACTTAGTTTAGATGATTGAGGATATCTTGAGTTAACCGGCGCAACATAAATATTTGGACGACCATCTCTATCAGATGTAAATACTATGCTTTGACCATTTGGTGAGAATTTTGGAGCTGTATTTATACCATTTATAGTTATTCTCTTTAATGCTTTGGTAGCCAAATTTAATATGTAGATATTAGTTTGATCAGAATACCCCTTAGATAAAGCTAGAGCAATTTCTTTACCATTAGGAGAGAATGATGGAGAACTATTAATCCCTTTAAAATTAGTTATTCTTGTAACTTTACCTGTAGCTATCTCTAGAGTATATACCCCCATACTACCGCCACTATAACTTGAGTAGACTATATACCTACCATCATTTGACCATGATGGTGTAGCTATAGGATTATCACTTTGTCTAAGAACTGTATGCTTGTTATACCCATCATAATCAGATATTATCAGTTCATAAACTCTACCATATCTAGCATAAGGATTACTTACTTGTACATATGCTAACTTTGTCAAGAAGAAGCCTTGCTCTCCAGTAATTTTTTGATATGCATAATTAGCGATCTTATGCGCTAGAGGTCTCACTAAAGATGTACTTATATTTTTATATGTTATTGATCTGATATAACTCGTATCATTTCTCTTATATATTTGTACTTCAACACTATAGCTATTATTTGAATCTTTTGTATATTTTGTTAAAACAACATAATCAGACTTCAAACTCTTCCAAGGTATATTCTGACTTTGATTAATTTCATACTTAATAGGATCTTCGCCCTGTAGCTTACCATTATGGTTAAGATCTGAAACTATTATAGAATTTACTTGTTGAGGAAATTGATCTACAACATTATTACTAATTACCGTTACCAACGGTTTTTGAATAACTCCGTTTGTTACAGTAGCAACTAGTTCTGCCTGTAAGCTCGATAATAAAAAAATAAAAATACAAAAAACAGCAATAACTTTTCTAATCATAATTTCTTTTGATCCTTCACATTTGTTCAAACTTAAAACGAACATTTTCATTTTGTATTGTTTGCATAGCAACAATATTAGAAACTTTTGGAGGCGTTGTATTTTTAACAGCCTCAATTAATGACTGATCACAAGCATCATTCCCAGATGTTCCCGTAAGCTTTATAAATTTACCATTTTTAGCAATAGCCTCTGGAAAATCATAAATTCCTCTACAATCATCCTTAACCCAATTTTCACTGACTCTACTTGCATATTCGGTAATATATCGACCAACTGCTAAATTTGCTTGGCTCTTTAATACTTCACGTTTAGCTGAAGCTTCTGCCTCTGCTCTAGCTTTTTCTTCGGCTTCTTGTTTAGCTCTTAGCTCTTGTTCTTTTTTACGTTTTGCCTCTTCTTCGGCTTTCTTTTTCTCTTCTAGCTCTTTTTTACGCTTTGCTTCCTCTTGAGCCTTTTTCTGTTGCTCAGCTTGACGTTTTTGCTCTTCTTGAGCTTTTTTCTTAGCCTCTAAAATAGCCTTTCGCTCTGCTTCTAACTTTGCCCTTTTCTCAGCTTCTGCTTGTTCTTTTAATTTTTGTTGATGTCTTATAAGAGCCTGTTTTTTTGCTTGCTTAATATCTTCTCTAGCTTGTTTTAGTTCTTGCTGGTGATTTTCGTAAGCAGAAATCTGTTTATTCAATTCACTACTACTTATCGATGTTGCTTGGATAATTTGAAGTTGCTTAGGAGCCTTCTGAACCTCAGCACTCAAAGCTGCCTGGCTAGTTTCAAACTTAAGATCACTTATAAAGGCTAGAGTATATAGCAATATCACAATACCAATATGTACAAGTATCGCTTTTACTAAGAATGGATTTTCATCCACTGTTTTTTTACAGAAACTAATAATTTTTTGATAATTAAGATTTGCCATCTTCAGTGACTAACCCCACTTTATCTACACCTGCTCTTTGAATCAGAGCCATAGCTTTTACTACCTCTCCATAACTTGCACTGCTATCTCCTCGTACGTATACAGGCTTACCAGGAGATTGTCGAGATAAGCTAACAACTGCATTTGTAAGATCTCTAGCACTTAAAGGAGCTTTTGGATCACTAACTCCTTGATTAACAAAATACTCTCCATCCCTGTTGACAGTAACAACAATTGGCTTACTATCGTTAGAAGGTATTTTCTCAGATTGAGCTTTAGGTAAATCAACCTTTACACCTTGTGTTAGTATAGGTGTTGTAATCATAAAAATAACCAAAAGCACCAACATTACATCAATGTAAGGTACTACATTGATTTGCACCATTGGTCTTTTTTTTCTAAAAAATCTTTTGTTTCTCTTTTTCATATTAAAAAGCCATTATTTAAAAGCTTTCTTGATGTTGCTGTTGAACTTCATCTCTATGCGCTTCTTTCAAAAGTAGTATACATAGATCATCTTGGAATGATTCATAACCTGACAAAACATCATCAACCTGATTAGACAATCTACTATGCCCGATAACGGCAGGAATTGCTACAAAAAGACCAAGTGCTGTAGCAATCAATGCTTCTGCGATATGAGGAGCAACTACAGAAATTGTAGCCTGTTCTACACCACCAAGTGTATTAAATGATGACATAATACCCCAAACAGTACCAACTAGTCCAATATATGGAGATACAGCACCTATCGTAGCCAAAGCTGGCAACTTTCTATCTAGCTCTTTCGCCTCTTGAGCTATAGCTATACTTACTGTTCTTTCCATACCTTCTAGAATAGTATCGCCTCTTAGTATCCCAGTATCTTTAAGATTATTAAATTCTCTTAAACCTGAGCAAAATATTATTGATTTACCAAAGATGTTTTCTTTATGTTGGAGATAATAATCATATAATTTCTGTATATGATGTCCTGCCCAAAACAACTTATCAAATTGAACTTGCTCATTACGATATTTTTTGACACGATTGTTGACTTCAAACATAATAGCCCATGAGTAAACAGACATACCAACTAGACCTAACATAATAAGCTGAACTATAAAGTTAGCATGTAAAATTAATTGAACTAAAGAAATAGAATTATCCATAAATATTCCTGACAGATTTATATTTTCATATATTTTCGCGCGTGTTGTCGCTAATTATACGTAAACTAATATAAATTATAAACCATTTAATGCATCTAAATTAAATATAAATCTGTTATTATTTATAAATAATAAAATTTCAGATTGATATGTAATGAAAAAAACGACTTTACTTATACTAGCTTTTGTTGCTACAGCTTTAATCTCATGTACAAATTCAACCGGAGACTCTTTTGGCTATGTAGCTCCACCACCAACTGAACAAAACTTAGACTCTAATGAGCCAGGATATATGCAACAACCGGGTGGCGTTTCTGCAGGTATTATAGGCGAACAAGGTCACGCAAGCCATGATGCTTTTGTCACAATTAAAGAATAATTTTTTTACTTATCTGCGTCTATTATTTTTTTACCATCGACAACTGAATCTTCATTTAGATCGCTATTTTTAATTTTTTGCTTATACATATAATGAGATATTGGACCAGACAATGCATATCCAATCATTATTAAATATAATAATCTCTCAGGCATAGTAAATAACATCAAAATTATCAATATAAAACATATTATGTAAAGTTTACTTATATTGCCCTTACCATCACTATCTTTAAAACTTCTAAATTTAATATCACTAACCATCATAAAAGCAAGATATAAAGCTGTAAATATAGTAACACACACTAGTAAAAATATAATAAAGTCATGACCTGTGTCTCCAGCTCTACCAATCAGCCACTGGCCAGACCAGATTAAACCACATATTGTAACAGCACCTGCTGGACATGGCATACCATAGAAATATAATCTTCTCTCAAGTTTTTGTTCCTCTGAGTCCGCTGGAACTTCAATCATAGTATCAAACTTCGCTAGTCTTAGGGCTACTGCTAATAAATATAAAAATGAAATAGCAGCTCCTATAGGTCCAAGATGATGCAACATCCAAAAATACATTACCAATGCAGGAGTAGCCCCAAATGAAACAACATCTGCGAGACTATCTAAAGCAGCACCAAACTCGGTTTGAGTATGAGTATATCTTGCTACTCTACCATCAAATGCATCAGCAAACCCTGACAATAACATATATACCGCTGATGAAATAAAATTACCTTGAAAAGCGGCAATAATAGCCAAGAAAGCAAATAATAAACTAGCACTCGTAAATAGGCTAGGAAGTATATACTTCGACCTCTTCATATCAATATTTTCTAATAACCACATAACCTTAACCCTACTACTTTCTTAACAAATCTGGTCTTAATATTTTAGCCCCACGTAGATATATATGATTTATATCAACTTGCGACTTAGTTGTATTATATGTCAACATAATCCGAATACAAAATTCTAATGCTCCCTCACGCGTCATTTGTTGGCAGTCAATCAAAGGCACATCCACCAAGCCAATATCACGAGCTGCAACGGCAGGAAACTCTGATTTAATATCCTGGGTTGCTGTAAATATGATGTTAACGATATCTTCAGACTCAATATCATTATGATTTATCATCTCCTGCAAAAGTTCTCTAGTCATACTTATTACATTTTCTTTAGTATCACTATCTATTGTTGTTGCACCCCTGACTGATCTCTGCATAAGGTCTTCCTCAATTAGTACCAATAATTTTTTGTTTAAGAAGTCTCGGAAGAGGGAAGTAAACCTCTTCTTTGATACCATCAAACTCCTCCACATCAACACCACCTTTACAGACATTAGATATTTCAGAGATTATCTGTTGAACAAGATATTCAGGCGCAGAGGCTCCAGCACTGACTCCACAAACTTTCTTATTATCAAACCATGCACTTTCAATATCCGCAGGATTATCTACCAAATAAGCATCAATCCCTTCTAGTGTCGCTAACTCTTTCAATCTATTAGAGTTAGAGCTATTTTGTGAGCCAACAACAACTAAAACATCTATTTCTTTAAGCATTGATTTTATTGCTGTTTGACGATTCTGTGTTGCATAACAAATATCTTCTTTTTTTGGTCCTTTGATATTTGGGAACCTATTTTTTAAGGACTCTATAATTCCTTGAGTTTCATCCACAGATAAAGTAGTTTGTGTCGCGTAATACAAATTATCAGGATCTTTTATACCTAGCTTAGCAACATCCTGTTCACTTTCGACCAAATATATAGCTCCTTTTTCACTGCGATACTGACCCATAGTACCCTGAACCTCAGGATGTCCCTTATGCCCAATCAAAACACACTCAGCATCATTATTACTTGCTAAGCGAACACCTCTATGGACTTTAGTAACCAATGGACATGTTGCATCATATAACACAAGGTTTTTTTTAGCTGCAGCTTCTTCAACTCGAAGCGAAACACCATGAGCACTAAATATACACACAGCATCATTAGGAACTTCATCGACCTCTTTAACAAAAACCACGCCCTTTTTCTTTAAAGAATCAACAACAACCTTATTGTGGACAACTTCATGGCGCACATAAATAGGAGACCTTTCAACCTCTAGAACTTTCTCTACAGTCTCCACAGCTCTACTGACTCCTGCACAGAAACCTCTAGGATTAGCTAGTAATATCTTCACCTAAATCCTCCTCTTTTTCAGCTATATCTAAAATCTTAGCTTCGAATACAATTATCTGACCAGATAAAGGGTGATTAAAGTCGACTGTAACATCATTTTCATTAATTTCAGTAATCAATCCTGGTAACTTAGAGCCATCTTTTTGGCTAAATGATACAATTAAACCTTCTTCTAACTCCATATCCTTCGGAAACCTATATTTAGGCACAGAATAAATGCTCGCAGGATGCTTTTCACCAAAAGCCTCTTCTGGCATCAAAACAACTCTTTTACTATCTCCAACAGATGCTCCCTCTAGCTCACTTTCAACTTTATCAGTAAAGCATCCTTGACCCATTTGAAATATGAAAGGTCTATTATAGTTTTCTGTATCTTCAGCGATAGAACCATCTTTCAACCTAAATTTAAAGTGCATTTTCACAAAGCTGTCTGAAGTTATTTTCATATAAATTCTAATTGTATTTTTTGAACTTGAAGATACCATATTTAGAGATTTTATTCATCTTTTGTTTATATAACAAATTGATTTTATCAATATTTATCAATATAAATCAGTAACCTAAGCTACAAATACTATTCTCATCAAAAACTTTATAGTAGAATCCTATTAATAAGTCCATAAGTTTTATTACCACCTATGAAAAAACTACTAAGCATTACTTCAATAATACTGTCAACATTAATTATAACAGGTTGTGAAACATTTACAGGAAGTGAAAATCCTAGTGATGAAAACCTTTCTTTTCCTACATTAGGACCTTGTACAGAAAAATTAATAGAGTCCAACCAATCTTTTATATGTTTAAAAGAACAAAAAGGTCCAGACTTAATTCAAACAAATATTAAGTTCGATGCAGATAGTTACAATCTTAATGACCAAGCCAAGCAAGTTCTCAACAAACTCTATGCTTACCTAAAGCTTACAGACACTACAACATTCACAATAAGGGGATATGCTGGAAAAGTAGAATCAAAACTACTAACCGATAAACACATATTGACTGAGTATAATATTAGACTATCCAAAAATCGTGCAGAAAGTGTTGAAGAGTATCTTGTTAGAAGAGGGTTAGATAAGGACAATGGAATTATAATTAAAGCCCTAGGATACCAAGACCCTATTGCACCAAATGATACAAGTTCAAATAGAGCAATAAACCAAAGAGCCGAGATTACTCTAAAAAGTAGACTCGTTGAACAAATAGATAACATAGAACAAAACCTAAAACATGTAAAACCTGCAGACTACACCAAATTCTTCTCAAACGTTTACCTATTAAATGGTAACGAAGTCGATGATGTATCAAGAATATACGACTCTAGAGAAAAAAGACCGGTACTAAGTACTAACTACAAGATATTCGCAGATAAAGAATACCCTCAGAATGTTGATAATAAAAACTTTATAATCATATCAGAGCCTAAACCAATAGCATCTTTTAACGACGATACCAAATACTACAGATTAGGAACAGCAAAATATGATCATACTTACAAAGGTATAACAGCTCTTACAATCACTAATCTAACCAGGGAGGCTAGTGTTGGTGATTACGTAATACCTGATGCTATTGCAGATCAAAAGCTTCCAAGTGAAACTTTTAAAATGAAAAGCAAAGTAACTGCAAATGTACTTGAAGATGTTATGAATACGAATACATTCTCCTCATCTTATAATAGTATCCTACTTAACAAGGGTGCTACTGATGGACTAAAACTAGGAGCTGAAGTAATATTATACGAACCTGAGAGTAGGACTGATGGCTTCCCTATTCCTCCGAAATATATAGGTTATGGCTTTGTATATAGGGAATCAAATAACTATTCTATAGCAATAATAGTTAACTCACTGCAGGAAATAACTAGCAGCTCAATGGCAACAACTCGACTGTAATGAATAATACTACCAAATCTATAATAATTCTTTCATGCACACCATATTTTGGCAATAATCGCCTACTAAAAGCGTTAGAAACTGGTGTTACTTTTAGTGAGATAATCGATAATCCAAGCAAATATACCAAAAGCTTATTCTTGCGTCAGGAGAGTATAGAATATCTTAATAATAGAAAGTACCAAAGCTATCTAGACAAACTGTATAGCTGGCTAAAAAACAACAATAACAAATTAGTAACATACTCAGATCAAGCTTATCCAGAAAATCTCAAACATATTAACAATCCTCCTTTTGTATTATATTGTACTGGTAATACAAAGCTTTTAGAGACTGCTCAATTAGCAATTGTTGGTGCAAGAAAAAACTCTACTTATGGAAAGAACGCCACCTACAAACTTTGCAAAGAACTTAAAGACTCAAATATCACAATAACGAGTGGACTAGCATATGGAATAGATACTCTAGCTCATAAACATGCTCTTGAAAACAGTTTAAACACTATTGCAGTAGTAGGTACAGGAGTTGATATTATATACCCAAGTTCAAATAGAGAACTATATAGCAATATTATTTCCAATAATGGATTAATAATATCTGAACTACCTCTAGGAACAACAGCTTCACGTTATACTTTCCCTCAGAGAAATCGTATAATTAGTGGACTATCTAAAGGAGTAGTTGTAATTGAAGCAGCTAGCAAAAGTGGCTCATTAATAACTGCTCAACATGCTCTTGAACAAAACAAAGAAGTATTTGCAGTACCAGGAAGTATTTTTAGTACATCAAGTCAAGGTTGCAATGAGTTAATCAAACAAGGAGCGAAACTTGTTTGTGATATTAATGATATTTTAGAAGAGATAAATATTGACCCAAACAACTCTTTACAAGAAACTTCTACAAAAATAGCTGACGATAATATAAACCTAAGCAACTCCGAAAAAGTGATTCTAGACATTATAGGTCAGGGGCTCACAACAATTGACAAAATAGTTACTGAATCAAAACTTCCTTATATGGAAATAACTCCAATCCTATTTGAACTCGAACTCAAATCGCTGATCGAATCAGTACCAGGTGGATATATAAATACGCAATAAATCGCAACTCAGTAATTACTATAGCCACAGGGGTCTGCTATACTCTATCTATGTGGTAACACTGGTGTTCAAGATGGTTCTACAGTTAGTGCTTAACATACTCAAAAATCCCTTCATAGCACTATTTTTAACAGTGAGTATTGGTTATCTACTCGGAAAGATAAAATATAAGACTTTTGTATTAGGTGGTATTTCAGGATCTCTGATAATTGGAGTGATCATAGGACAACTTAATATTATGATTCCACCAGAGATAGGCTCTTTGTTTTTTGCTTTATTTATATATGCCGTTGGCTATCAAGGAGGAGCACAATTTTTTAGATCATTAAATAAGAGTACTCTCTTATTGTTAGCTTCTTCGACTATAACATGTCTCTTAGGGTTAATATGTGTATTAACTTTTGCTTGGATATTCGGATTAGATAAAGGTACTGCAGCTGGATTAGGTGCTGGAGGATTAACTCAATCAGCCATGATAGGTTCAGCAAATAATGCAATAGCTGCCATAAGCTCACTGCCAGAGTCAATTATTCATACAATGCAAGCTAACGTCGCCGTTGGATATGCAGTATGTTATATCTTTGGATCTTTTGGGCCAATTATCCTATTAGCTACAATCTTGCCACTTATAATGAGATGGGATATCAGAAAAGAAGCTATCAAGCTAGCGACTGAACAATCAGATGGTAGCTTGGATTTAGAAGTTGGTCAATTCTCTGCTTTTAGCGAATACACTACTCGAGCATATAGAATTAGTCACAACTCAGAACTACTAAACAGATCAGTTGTAGAAATATATAAAGCATATGAGTATAAAGTAGTAATAGAAAATATCATTCGCAATGATAAGCTGCTAACCATAACCCCTAAAACCACCATAGATACTAATGATATAGTAGCCATAACATTCTACGAAGATTTAGACATACAATCTATCATTTCAAATGATGATGAAGTTACCAAACCTCAGCAATTCAACTTCATTGAAGAAAAAAGATCTTTGATATTAACAAACAAGAATCTTTTCAACAAAACTATCCAAGAAATCAAAACCATAATTCAAGACAAAAACTACTATGGAGTATTTTTACAAAAAATTATTCGCTCTGGTCAAAAGCTTCCTATTTCTGACGAGCTAAAGCTAAGGAGAGGTGATGAAATTGTATTAGTAGGCAAACCAGAAGATCTTGATAAAATTAGCAACAAGATAGGGACTTATATTTCTGAAGCTCCGATCACTGATTTCATCTTCTTTGGTTTAGGAATGGTTTTAGGCTATATTTTAGGCTTAATAAGTTTCAATATCTTTGGTATTTCAATAACTTTAGGCGCTGGCGTTGGTTGCTTGCTATCAGGCTTGATTTTTGGTTGGATCAGATCAGTTAAACCTCAATTTAGCAATCTACCATTAGGGGCTTCTAATTTTATCAGAGACTTCGGTTTAGCAATATTTGTAGCTAGTGTTGGAATTACTGCTGGACCTCAAGCCATAATCGCCATCAAGGAGCACGGACTTACACTATTTTTCTTGGGTATTGGTGTAACTATCATACCTCAAGTAATTTCTTTTTACATATCGTACTATTTACTTAAAATCAAAAACCCTATTGTATTATTAGCAACTATTGCTGGTGGTAGAAGCGCAAACCCTGGTTTTGCGGCTCTATTAGAACGAGCTGGCAACGCTACCCCTGTAATTCCATTCACATCATCTTATGCTTTAGCAAATATATGGCTAACACTATGGGGCCCTATTATAGTTGCATTAGTCACAATCATACCCAAATAAAAGGATATTTTTATGAGTCAACAAGATTTAAGTCCATTTGAATTTAAAGATGAATTAATAAAATTAGCAACAAGTAAAGCCGATAGATTAATGTTGAATGCTGGTCGTGGCAATCCTAATTTTTTGGCAACAGTTCCAAGACATGCTTTCTTACGCCTTGGAGACTTTGCACTTAAAGAATCTGAAAGATCTTACTCCTATCTTGATAACATTTTTGGTGGCTTACCTGAGAAAAAAGGCATATTAGAAAGATTTGATTTCTACTGCATGGCTAATGATAAGCTAGATGGAATTAGTTTTCTTAAAGCTGCAATCTCTTTCGTTGATGATCATTTAGGCATCAATAAAGAAGACTTTTTATATGAAATGACTAATGCATATCTTGGATGCAACTACCCTTCGCCACCAAGGATGCTTTCTATCACCGAAAAAATAGTAATGTACTATCTGCGTGAAGAACTCTATAAGAATACGGATATCCCACTAGAATTTGATATTTTTGCGACAGAAGGTGGTACTGCTGCTATGACATATATTTTCCAATCTGCGAAAATAAATGGACTACTTAATGCCAATGATAAAATAGCGATGATTAGCCCTATTTTTTCACCATATCTTGAAATTCCAGAACTTCCAGAATATAACAATACTATAGTTCACACCTATGCTGATGAGCAAGCAGATTGGCAAGTTACTGACAAAGAACTTGAAAAGCTACTTGATCCTACTATCAAGATTCTTTGCTTAGTAAATCCAAGTAATCCACCATCTGTCAAAATTAGCGACTCTGTTCTAGACAAAATAGCGAATATCATCGAAAATCACCGATCTGATTTAATGATTATTACCGATGATGTTTATGCAACTTTTTCAGATGACTTTGAATCATTATTCTCAAAATGTGCCTACAACACCCTTTGCGTTTACTCATTCTCCAAATACTTTGGAGCAACTGGCTGGCGTATCGGTACGATTACCCTACACAAAGACAATATTTTTGATAAACTAATTAGCGAACTTGATGATAGAAAGCTGCGTGAGCTTGATAAGCATTACAACTCTCTTACAACAAATTCAAGAACATTAAAGTTTATTGATAGATTAGTAGCTGATAGTCGCTCTGTTGCACTAAATCATACCGCTGGTATCTCACTACCTCAACAATTACAAATGAGCCTTTTTGCGCTTTCTAGCTTATTAGATAGTCAAGATATTTATCGTAAAGAAGCAAAAAAGCTTATCAGAAGGCGCTACAATATCTTATTTAATTCCATATCACCTAAGATACCGTACCATTATAATTCAGATAATGTTGGATATTATACACTTCTAGATTTAGAACATCTCTCAACTGTAATTTATGATAAGTTTTTTTCTAGATGGTTAATACAAAATCATAGTGTTAATAATATGCTAAAAACTTTAGCATCTGAGACAGGAGTAGTTCTTCTACCTGGTAATGGCTTTGATGACTCACACCCTTCCGCTAGAGTCTCTCTAGCAAACTTACGTGAATGTGACTATAGGAATATAGGAATCAATATTAGACAACAATTAGACAACTTATATTCTGAATATAAAAAATCTTGCTAAAAATCAAAACCAAATAGACTTTTATCATACTAATTACTACAATATAGCTTTTAGTGATTTAGCTGTAAAATATGTTGAAAACAATAGAATCATTCTTTGATCTAAAAGCAAATAACACCTCAATAAAAAAAGAATTCCTAGCAGCATTAGCTTCCTTTCTAGCGATTTCTTATATCATCGTGGTAAATCCAAAAATACTAGCTGCTGCTGGTATGCCTAGCAATGCTTTGGTAACAAGCACAATCTTAGTATCTGCTTTTGGTAGCATAATTATGGGATTATTTACACGCAATCCTTTTGTAGTAGCTCCCGGTATGGGAATGAATATTTTCTTCTCATATACTGCTGTATCAGTGTATCACCTACCATGGCAAACCGTATTAGGCGCAACATTTTGGTCAGGAATAATATTTAGCTTATTAGTAATTTTAAATATTCGTACAAAAATCATGCTAAGCCTCCCTAAGTCAATCAAGCAATCCCTAGGAGCTGGCATTGGACTCTTTATTGCATATATCGGCTTTATAAATAGTGGCTTTATTACTTCTAACGAAGGCCTATTAACTTTAAATAGCATCAATCCACATACCATATTATTTATGGCCTGTTTAATATTATTAGTAATACTTTTCATAAAAAAAATTCCTGCCCCAATTATCATAGTAATCATAATAGGCTATATATTCTCTATACCTTTAGAGCATTTTTCTCATGAAAAAATAATAGCTCTACCAACTACTATAGTAAGTGCTCCTGATTTCTCTTTGATAGGTCAAATAGATTTCACAAGTGGCTTAAAATTTGCTATTTTGCCAACAATATTCACGTTCTGCTTTTTAAGTCTTTTTGATGGTACTGGAACCATATCAAGCTTATATGGAAGTATGCAAAAAGAGCACAATCATAGAGATAAAGAACTAAAGAAAACCTTCCTTGCTGATGCTACAAGCGCTACAGTATCTGGCATACTAGGCTCTAGTCCATCTACAGTTGTTGTAGAATCTGGTGTAGGTATTGCTCAAGGAGCTCGCTCTGGCCTTACAGCTATATTTGCGGGTTTAATGTTTTTACCATTTTTATTCTTATCACCATTAATTAGCTCTATCCCAATAGAAGTCATTTCTCCAGCACTAATACTAATAGGTATAATGATGATGCAACAAGTAGCAAATGTTAATTGGAGCGACTTTGTTCAAGCAACACCGGCATTTTTCACCATAATAATGATGACTCTTGCATCATCAATATCAACAGGTATTGCTACGGGTATTCTAGTCTGGTTCTTAATATCTGTTTTTTGCAATAGAAAAGAGCTAAATATTACTGCCGGGATTATTACAATTTTCTGTGCAATCATGTTTCTTCATGCCGTTAATTTATTCTAAATGCACATCTACTTAAAGAACTAAAGCATCACCATTTTTTAATAAAAAATTAACTGTTTAGTATTTACTAATAATTATTCATTTAGCATAATTAAAATGATAGCAATTAATTTGTATCAATTTAATTTTAATAACTGTTAGGAGAATATAACCAATGACTATAAAAAAATTATCAGGAATATTATTTACTTCTGTTGTATGCGTAAGTTTACTTGCTTCATGCGGTCCAAATAAAAAAGAGCGCGCGCTAGAAGATCTTGAGCAACAACAAAGCCAATTAAACGAACAGGCTAAACAAGATCAACTACAAGCTAATACACTAACAACTGATGCT
This sequence comes from Francisella salimarina, assembly GCF_007923265.1. NCBI lineage: Bacteria > Pseudomonadati > Pseudomonadota > Gammaproteobacteria > Thiotrichales > Francisellaceae > Francisella > Francisella salimarina. The sequence goes on along the minus strand of NZ_VOJA01000004.1, from coordinate 411,292 downwards.
GGAAATCTTGATAAAGAGGCTAAGGCTGATACTTCTAAGTCTCAGTATGACAAAGATCAGGCAAATGTTCTAGATGCTGAAGCTCAACAGAATCTCTCAAAAGCAGCTAGCCTAGATGCACAAATTGAGAAAGCAAAATCTGACGCAACAGAATAAAACATCTCAAATTTTAAATTATTCTAACCCCATTTTTCTTCGTATTCTTTTTTATTCCAGCCAGTTCTAGCATAGCTGCCATCTACAACTAGAGGTCTTTTAAATAATAAGGCATCGGTAACTAAAAGCTCAAATGCTTCTTGCTCCGACAAACTACCAAATTTTTCTTTAAGGCCCATTTCCGTAAAAAGCTTACCTTTAGAGTTGAATAAGTCTATTACTTGAAAATTGCCAATTTGCTTTATCTCTTTCATTTCTTGCCAAGTAGGTTTTTTTTGTCTGAGATTTATATATTCAACTTTCTTACCCTTTTCTTCAAAAAACTTGAGGGCATTTCTAACACTTGTACAATTATTTATCCCAAATACCTTTATCATATTATTCTCCTTCTTAAACTAATAAAAGAAACCTTTGATTCCATCAAAAATCATTTCTACCGAAATAGCTACTAGCATCAAACCCATAACCTTTGAAATAACATCTATAGCATGCTCTCCTAAAAATGCAGATATCTTAGGAAGATACCTAAAAAACAACCATAATATAATTGCTACAAATACTAAACATATATTACCGATAATTTTTGCTTGAAGTGTAATAAAGTACTTATGAGACTCTGTAATTACCGTTGCTATTGTCCCAGGTCCTGCCAATAAAGGTATAGCCAAAGGCACAACTGCCAAATCTCTAGCAGAAACAGCTTTTACATTAGCATTTGACCCTGACTGTGTTAATACTCCCAAAATTCTCAAGCCAAAAAACAAGACAATTACTCCGCCACCAGCACGAAAAGCATCTTGATTAATACCAAAAACTGACAATATATCATCACCGAACCACACCATCATACTAAGTATCGCCAAAAATGCTAATATCATCATAGAGACAATTGCACTTTTTTCTTTTTGATCTGATTGTTTTACAGTATCAAGATATATTCCAGCTAATGAAAATGGATTAATTATCGCAAATAAGCTAATAATAAACTTTAAAATAATCGCTATTTTGACTCCTAAAATCACAATATAAAAATTCAATTTATAAAACGTTACACAAATACTATTTACCTAGAAACTAAATGTAAACCCACAATCAAAAATTTTACTCAAAATAGACCGAGTCTTCATCATATACTTTTAGAATAATATCAAGCTCTTCTTTTGTAAGTTTATGCGATAATTTTGGTAACTCATTAATATCAAAAAAATCTACCTTATTAACCTCAAAATTTGGGCTATTCTCGCCACCTACAATTTCTGCTACAAATACCAAACTGTAAACATTATAAATTTCACTTTGAGTATAATTATTTCTATCCATGAGCGCTAAAAATTTAGTCACTTTAATATCATAGCCCGTTTCTTCTTTAACCTCTTTGATACATGTTTCAACTGGCGAAAGATCAATATCACACCAACCACCTGGAATAGTCCATTCACTTGGAGTATCAGCATCTTCAGCCATTAGAAGTTTATTATTTTGAAAAATAACCACTCGCACACCTGGCTGTGGTGTTGGATAATACATATCCCTGTATATATCATAAGGTTGTACATCAGATTTGATATACTCATGTAACATTTTTGAACTTAACTCTAGTAGTTCATGGTAATTATCCAAAGCATATGGACATTTAGAGTAAACAACACCTGTATGTGATATTGCTTGGACTTTCTTTATAAACTCAAATATTTTATCTTTATGCATCAATTTATTTTTTCAAAGCAAATAAAGTAAAATATATCACATATACAACTTAAGATTAATGGCTAAACTTAGCTACAGTGTTATTTACAATGCAATAAAGGAATCACAATATATAAGAATAGAACATATTGCAATTTGGGTTAAAGATATTGAATCAATGAAAGATTTTTATTGTAAATACTTTAATGCAAAACCAAATGATAAATATATAAACCCCATAAAAGGCTTTTCTTCTTATTTCTTATCTTTTGAATCTGGAGCAAGATTAGAAATTATGCACTCAAAAAACATGAACAATTTAAATCTCGATAATACAGAAAGATTTGGTTTAATTCATCTTGCCATATCAGTAGGATCTAAAGAAAAAGTAAATCAACTAACAGAACAACTAAGAAGTGATGGTTTTAAGATTACCGGAGAACCTAGAACTACAGGCGATGGATATTATGAAAGCTGTGTACTTGACCCAGAACAAAATTTAATAGAAATTACAACTTAACAAAAACTCGTTATACCAAAAAATCAAAACCTACTATAAATTAATCTTTTTTGTTTTTATGTTTTTTACCACCATGGACTTTACATTTCTTTAAATCATTTTTTGAATTGGCTTTTTCTACACAGGCTTGTTTTTCTTGCAACATTTTAAGAATTCGTTGCTTTTTAGCCTCAAATTTTTGTTGCTTTGCTTGTTGATTATCTACATTTGTATTCGAATCTGTTGCACTATCTGCAGCAAAAATAAGTACTGGAGAAGCCAATAGCAACATTAATAACATTTTTTTCATATCTTGCTCCCTAAACTATCAAAAATGAAAAGAGTTATAGATTTAATATACCACACATATACTGGTATTATCACTATAATACTTGTCACTAAATTCTAATTCATTGAACATTAAGACATCATAAATCGATTACTTACTATACCTTAGAAAAATAAAAAATGACTAAACTACTGAATATGTAAATATATAATAAAAATTTACACAATATACAGAATGATACAAATAGAATTAACCTTTTTTGATTTCAGCAATCTTAGCTTTCCAAAGCTTAGGACCTTGCTGATGCGCTGAAACACCAAGAGAGTCTACAGCAACAGTTACTGGCATATCTTCTACTTCAAACTCATAAATAGCTTCCATACCAAGGTCTTCAAAAGCGACAACTTCCGCTTTCTTGATTGATTTAGAGATTAGGTAAGCAGCACCACCTACTCCCATAAAATAAACAGCCTTATTTTTTGCAATAGAGTCAATAGTAGCCTGACCTCTTTCTGATTTACCAATCATACCAGCAATACCAGCTTTCTCTAACATAAATGGTGTAAATTTATCCATACGCGTAGCTGTAGTAGGACCAGCAGGGCCAACAACTTCATCACCAACTGGATCAACTGGACCTACATAATAGATAAATCTACCTTTAAGATCTACAGGGAATTCTTCGCCAGCATTATACATATCCTGTAAACGCTTATGCGCCGCATCACGACCAGTCAAGATCTTACCTGTCAATAAAACATTATCACCAGACCTAAGAGCTTCGATTTCTTCTTTAGTAACTGTATCAAGATTGATTTTCTTAACATCATAATTTTGTGCTTGCTCGATTACTGGCCAATCTTCGATCTTAGGTGCTGGCAAATCAACAGCCCCAGAACCATCTAATGTGAAATGTACATGACGAGTAGCCGCACAGTTAGGAATAAGAGCTACAGGCTTACATGCTGCGTGAGTTGGGTATTCATTAACCTTAACATCAAGCACGGTTGTCAAACCACCAAGACCTTGAGCACCTATACCAAGAGCATTGACACGATTATAAATATCTAATCTTAGTTGCTCAGTCTCATTTTGAGGACCATTTTTGATGATATCTTGCATATTAATCTCTTCACCTAGAGATTCTTTTGCAAGAAGCATAGCTTTCTCAGCTGTACCACCAATTCCAATACCAATAATTCCTGGTGGACACCAACCTGCTCCCATCTGTGGAAGCATCTCTTCTACCCAGTCGATAATGCTATCACTAGGATTTAAAACTTTAAATTTTGACTTAAACTCAGATCCACCACCTTTTGCAGCGATATCAATCTCAATCTTATCACCATGAACCAAATCAATATGTACAATTGCTGGTGTATTATCTTTTGTATTTTTTCTAGCTCCATGAGGTGGAAAAACCATAGATGCTCTCAAAGGGTTATGTGGATCATTATAGCCACGACGCACTCCCTCATTAACAAGCTCTGTAATTGTTCTATCAGTTTTATCAAGCTTAGCATCCATACCAACTTTTACAAACGCACACACCATACCTGTATCTTGACAGATTGGACGCTTACCCATAGCAGACATTCTTGAATTGATAAGAATCTGTGCCATCGCGTCTTTTGCTGGCTTTGATTCCTCACGTTGGTACGCTTCATACATTGCATCAATAAAATCTTTCGGGTGATAATATGAAATATACTGCAATGCTTCTGCAACACTATTTATTAGATCTTCTGTCTTGATAACAGCCATTAGCTAATCCTCTTGTTTTTAAATACAATATTCACCTTTATTATACCAATATTAGCGAATATTTTTTAAGTTTATAATCTTATTATATCCATTTGCTATAGTTCTTAAAGCAACCAAGTAAGCCTCAAATATTTATGATTAGCACATATGAGAAACTACTTACACAAAAAAACACTAAACCAACGATAACTCCATTAATAACTTTATCTTTCTTAGATTTAAGTGTTCCTTTCCTAACACTATGCTTATACAATGTCCTAACAACTACCACCGTAGCTATCAAACCAATTAAAATTGCAACCACACTAGCCAATAACATAATAATCACACATCCACGTAATTTACTCTTTGCTTAAACCACTTATCCACCAATTTCTTTTTTAGATGTGGATATTCACTTTCTACTATAGCTGTAACACCAGATATTTTATCATAATTATCATAATACTCATTTATATCAAAAGTCTTAAATGTTGAAACTCCTGACTGCTCTTTACCTAAGATATCTCCCGCTCCGCGTATCTCGAGATCTTTCTCAGCCAAATAAAAACCATCTTGCGACTCTCTTACAAGCGATAGTCTTTTCTTGCCAACTTCACTTATCCTATCACTATAAAGCAGTATACAATAACTCTCCTTTGCCCCTCTACCGACTCTTCCTCTTAGCTGATGAAGCTGAGATATACCTAATCTTTCGGCATTATCGATAATCATAATACTCGCATTTGGCACATCTACCCCAACCTCAATCACTGTAGTGGCAACCAATACCTTGTACTTTTTGGCTTTAAAATCACTCATCTCTTGTATTTTATCTTTTGATTTCATGCTGCCGTATACAAGACCTACATTTTCCTGTCCTAAAGCTTCTGCTAGTTCTTTATGTAAAGTTTTGACATCCTGTAAAAAGTCCATATTTTCAGACTCTTCAACCAAAGGACAAACCCAATATACTTGTTCGCCACGAGATACTGCTTCTTTAACCTTACCTATTAAACTTTGTTTTTTAGCTCTATTTAAGACCGTTGTTACTATAGGCTTACGATTAGGCGGTAACTCATCAAGTATTGATAATTGCAAATTTCCATACAGAGTCATCGCTAGAGTTCTAGGAATAGGTGTAGCTGAAATTATGAGCTGATGAGGCACCAAATGCCTATCGTTTAGAGATGATTTATTAATTAAAGCTAAACGCTGCTCAACACCAAACCTATGTTGCTCATCAACAACTACCAGACCCAAATTACAATACTCAACACGCTCTTGAAACACAGCATGAGTTCCGACAATAACACAATCTTTTTTAGACTTAATAATCTCTAAACTTTCTCTAGTTTGCTTTGCAGTTAACTTACCTAATAGTGGTACAACCTCAATATCCAAATCTGCCATATATGATGCAAAAAAACTATAATGTTGCTCAGCTAAAATCTCTGTAGGCGCCATCACAACTGCTTGATATCCTGACTTAACTGCAGTATATACAGCCATAGCTGCCACAATTGTTTTACCAGCACCAACATCACCTTGCAGAAGCCTTATCATTGCACTTGATTGACTTATATCCGCTAAAATCTCTGTGATTGTACGTTGCTGAGCTTGGGTTAATTGATAAGGTAACTTTTTATAAAATTCATTTTGCTGAGACTCTTCTAAAGACAATCTTGGAGCACTACTATTTATTATGCTTTTACGAATACTCTCCTCAGCAAGTTTGTAGGCAAGCATTTCTTCAAACTTTATAGAAGATCTAGCAATATTTATAAATTTGTCATCTATAGAATCTGTAAGAGCATGGACATAATACAAGGCATCACTAAAACTCATCAAACCAAATCCACGCAATAGCTGTCTTGGTAAAATATCTGCAACACTTTTACTTTTAAGGCAAGATAAAATTATTCTAGACACCACTTTATCAGAGACCTTTTTTAACCGATAAACTGGTGAAAACTCTTTTTTGATAGCACACACACCATCTTTTATAACTGCCCATTCTGGATGAACCATTTGTGGACTCAAAGATAAATCGACTTTACCATAGCAACGCACATATTCAGCATTTTCAAGTGCAACTATTTGATTAGGGTAAAATTTAAACATTACAATAGTACAAATTCCAGTCTCATCATTTACTACAAAGCGTAAGAATTTCTTACCAAACTTCTTGTATGTTAAATTGGTTATTCTACCCTCAATGAGATACTTCTTATCTTCCACCAAAGAACTTATGGTGCTGACAAAACGAGTATCTTTGTACTCTTTAGGGAAGATTGTCAAAAGGTCATCCGGATTATACAGATTATATTTAGCTAGCGCTTTAATAGTTGCCTCACCAACACCTTTGACTTCATTAAATTGCATAAACTTTTAAACTAGAAAGTCGACTAAACTGAATTTTAACATCTCAAAAGTTAAATTAACAATTCAATTGCTAATAGTACCATTTATTGTTAAATTTGAATAAGCAACTTATAACTAAAAAATATAAACATCATGAAGAGAAAATTATTAATTACTATTTCAATCGCATCAATTTTAGGATTAACTGCTTGTGGTCAAACTGGAGCCTTATACTTACCAGATGAAAAAAATGCAAGCTCAGGTTCTACAATTGCCATTTCAGGCTCTAGCATGATGAACAAATCAAAACAACAAAGTTCATCATCAAGCAACAGTGATGACAAGATAGATAATGACCCAAGCGCTCCATCAAAACATGTTAATCCAACTCCAGCCGAGGGATATGAAGGAGAGAATAACTTCACCTATAACAATAACATTCAAGACTCTGCTCAAGCAGGAGGAACTCCTCTTGTATAAACACCAAAGTCTAGAGCCATAAGCAAAACAGTAAAACTTATTTATATTACTAGTTTACTTTTTGGACAAAAAATAATAAAATCATCGAGATATTGTATAAAAATAATAAATAAATTTGCCCAGGGAGGGTTTCTAAATGTCTAAAGTTTGTATAGTTACAGGTAAAAGACCTGCTACTGGTAATAATGTTTCTCACGCACAAAACAAAACAAGAAGAAGATTTTTGCCTAATCTTCACACTCATAGATTTTGGGTTGAAAGTGAAAATAAGTATATCAAGCTAAAAGTTAGCTCAAAAGGTATGAGAATTATTGATAAAAAAGGTATTGATGCCGTTCTTGCTGACCTAAGAGCTCAAGGTCACAAAATTTAATTAAGCTTTGTATAAAGAGGAATAAGAAAAATGAGAGAAAAGATTAGATTAGTATCTTCTGCTAAGACTGGACACTTCTACACTACTACTAAAAATAAAAGAGAAATGCCAAACAAAATGGAAATTAAAAAGTTTGATCCTGTAGTTCGCAAACATGTAATGTATAAAGAAGCTAAGATCAAATAGAAATAATATATTCTTAAACTTTTAAGGCCTTACACATGAAGCAAGCTTTTCATTTTAAAGGTGGTAACTATACTATCAGTGCCATTAATATTAATGTAACTGAAATTACACAGATTGAGAGTTTACTCAACTCAAAACTCTCGCAGTCACCATCTTTTTTCCAAAATACTCCTTTTGCGATTGATATTCGCGATATAGATAAAAGTGAAAAGTGTTCTCTCAATTTTTTAGAGAAAGTTATAGAATCATTCAAAAACAATGGTATGGTTCCAATAGGCTTTGTAGTTGATAACAAAGAGATAAAAACCCAACTAGCCAAGTCTGGTCACAATATTCTTAAAAGTGGTAAAGCCAAAGAAGCAGCTATTGATGAGGCTAAACAATCCTATTCAACAAAAATAATTACCTCTCCTGTGCGTACTGGTCAGTCTATTAATGCCCGAGATGCAGATGTGATTGTCACGGCAAATGTTAATAATGGTGCTGAGATTATAGCCGATGGTAGTATTATTGTATATGGCAGGGTTGGTGGTAGAGTAATTGCTGGCAGCTCAGGAAACAAAGATGCTAAAATAGTATGTAAAGACCTAAAAGCAGAATTAGTCTCTATCGCAGGAAAATATGTTACACTCAACAATGAAAGTATACCTGTTGATAGTTCCAAAACTGATGGGTATATAGTATATCTACAAGATGATAAAATCCATATAGAAGGTTTTTAAAGTAATTAAAAATAAGAGGCTTAAACTAAAATGAGTGAAAAAAAACAAGGTAAGGTTTTCGTAGTTACTTCAGGTAAAGGCGGCGTTGGTAAAACAACTTCTAGTGCAGCTATTGCATACGCTTTCGCAAGAAGAAACCTTAAAACAGTTGTTATTGATTTCGATGTTGGTTTAAGAAACCTCGATCTTATTATGGGTTGTGAAAGAAGAGTTGTTTATGACTTGATAAATGTTGTAAGAGAAGAAGCTACTATAAACCAGGCTATTATCAAAGATAAGAGAATTGATAACTTATATCTTATACCTGCTTCACAAACTAGAGATAAAGATGCTCTTACTGAAGAAGGTGTAGATAGAGTAGTCGAAGAATTAAAACAATCTTTCGATATAATTATTTGTGACTCGCCAGCAGGTATTGAAAAAGGTTCTTTAATGGCTATGAGATGTGCAGATGCTGCAATTATAGTAACTAACCCTGAGGTTTCATCTGTAAGAGACTCTGATAGAATATTAGGAATGCTATCTAGCAAAACTCTAAAGGCACAAAAAGAAGGTGAGTTTAAAGAAATTCATCTACTTCTGAATAGATATGATTCAGCTAGAGCAAAAGCTGGAGCAATGCTAAGGGCTGAGGATGTTAGTGAGATACTATATACTCCTATCGTAGGAATAATTCCAGAATCTAAAGATATTCTAGAAGCTTCAAATAGCGGCCATCCTGTAACTCATCTTGACGATACTATAGCTGCCAAAGCATTCTTTGATGCAGTAGATAGAATTCTTGGTAAAGATATACCAATGAGATACACAGAGCAAAAAACTGGTTTCTTTAAAAAATTAATAGGTAAATCGTAACTATGTTAGCTAAACTTTTTGGATTAGGCAAAAAACAACAGAGCGCCTCTTTAGCAAAAGAAAGACTTCAAATCATTGTTGCACATCAAAGAAATGAGTTGCATCCAAGATCTTCAAAAATCAGTAGTCATTTACTCGCTGAACTTAAAGATGAAATCATTGAAGTTGTTAAAAAATATGTCGCTTTATCCGAAGATAATATTCGTGACATTGATATAAAAGTTGAAGATAGTAGCAAGAATTCAACAATAGAAGTTAATATTCCTTTTAATTAGTCTATTATTTTATAATGAGTAATATTGAGTTTAGGAATGTTTCCTTTTATAGAGATGAGCGCTGTATTTATGATGATATTTCATTCTTAATACCATCTAACAAAATAACTACAATCTTAGGGCCATCCGGAGCTGGGAAAACAACTATCTTACAACTCATTGCAGGGCTAATAAAACCTGATTCAGGTAATATCTATATTGATAATTCTATTATCAGCAAAAGCACACGAGAGAAACAATTAGCCAAACTACGCAAGAAAATGGGGTTTCTCTTTCAATCAGGGGCTCTTTTTACACACCTAAGTGTCTATGATAATATTGCTTTTCCACTACGAAAAAATACAAACCTTAGTGAAGAATTAATTCATAATATCGTTTTATTAAAACTTCAAGCTGTTAGGCTAGCACACACAGTTGATATGATGCCAAGTGAACTATCTGGAGGAATGGCTCGTAGAGTCGCGCTTGCAAGATCGATAGCTATGGATCCTGACATCATGATGTATGATGAGCCATTCACAGGCCAGGACCCAGCCTCTTTTAACAAATTATTAGAACTTATTTCTACACTAAATGAATCATTAGGAATGACTTCTTTAATCGTCTCTCATGATATACAAGAGTCATTAAGTATCTCTGATCATATTATTATAGTAGGTAACAAAAAAGTCATAGCTAGCGATACGCCTGAAAATATAAAAAATAGTAAAGATAAGCAAATACAAGACTTCTTGGCTGGTAGACCTCTAGAAAATAGAGATAAAAAATCAGTAGATAAAAACTTCTTTTACAATGAGATTTTAAGGTGAACCATGTTAGCTTTTAGTAATATATATAAACTTACAATCTCTCTATCGTATAACTTGTTAAGATCTGTTGATCTTATATTAAGAATAATTTTCAGTAAACTAAACATAAGAGATTGCATAACACAGATAAAAGCTGTTGGTGTAAACTCTATTATTATTATAGTTACATCTGGAATTTTTATAGGACTAGTATTAAGTCTACAAGGCTATTATACACTATCAAAATTTGGAGCTCACTCACTACTAGGTGTAATGGTTGCTTTAAGTGTTCTAAGAGAACTTGGTCCTGTAGTTACTGCTATGCTTTTTGCTGGACGAGCTTGTAGCTCGATCACATCTGAAATTGGATTAATGAAAGCAACAGATCAAATCAATAGCTTAAAAGTTATGAATGTTAATCCTATTAGCTTTATACTATCCACAAGATTCTGGGCATGTGTAATTAGCGGACCAATCTTAGCACTTATCTTTGCAACTGTTGCAATACTTGCTGGGTTCGTACTTGCAGAGGCTGGATTAGGAATCAGTTATGGGGAATTCTGGAGCAATATCCAATCATCTGTCACAATTTCAGATATTACAAATGGTATTATCAAGAGCCTTGTTTTTGCATTTATAACTGCATGGATAGCGCTATACCAAGGCTACTACTGTATCGCTGACTCAAATGGTATTGCTAAAGCTACTACAAAAACTGTTGTATACTGCTGTATGAGTGTCTTAGGTGCAGATCTAATTTTAACATCGATTATGTTTGGAGGAATTTAATGAGGAACAAACATTTTGAAACCTCTGTAGGAATTTTTATTATCATAGGTGTTTTATGCCTTGTATTTTTAACATTTAAGGTAAGTGGAACATCTTTTAAATCATTTGGATCAAACGAATACTCAATTGAAGCAGATTTTAAAAATGTAGGATCCCTACGCACAAATGCCTCTGTAAAAATTGCTGGTGTAGAAGTAGGTAGAGTTACAAAAATTTCATTAGAAAAAACTTATAACGGCTTTATGGCTGCAGTCACTATCACAATAAATAGCGATAAGAAAATTCCTGCCAACTACTCTGCTGCAGTAGCAATGTCAGGCATTTTAGGAGATAACTATGTTGCACTAACTCCACCTAGTGAAGATATAATGTCTATAGCAGGTATTGGTGATACCGAAAGTAACTCTGAGCAAGATAAGTACTTACATCAAGGCAGTGTAATAGAGCTTGAAAACACGCAATCTGCTTTAGATCTAGGATCATTAATAAACACCTTCGTAGCAGGAAAGGATGACGATAAAGGCAAGTGATAAGATTTGCTACTTTAAAATATATTATTTTTGTATTAAAATCTATGCTGGTAAATTAAATCTAGGAAAACTGACTATGCTACGTAAAATTTCAATCTTATTTATGATTATGGTGTTAACTATATCAAGTGCTTGGGCTATAGAGAACCCAGTTGATATGCTCAACAGAACTATAGTAAAAACTCAAGATAAGCTAATCAAGAATGCTGAAGAGTACAAGCAAGATCCTTATAAATTGTTACGTCTTGTCGATGCAGAAATTATTCCAATAGTTGCACCCAAAGTAATTGCTCAGCTTGTAGTTGGCACACCAAAATGGAAACAAGCAACTCCAGAGGAACAAAAACAATTTATACGTTCAGCAACAGAGATGTTAGCATTTATGTATGCCAAAAATGTGGCATACGCAGGCAAATACAAGTTAACTCTATTCCCGTTCAACAAGGATGACAATAGTTGGGAGAAAAAACCAATAGTTGTAGTAAATGGTAAAATTACTAACATTGATAACAATCAAAGCTCTGACTTTGCAGTGAAAATGTTCCAAAAAGATAATCAATGGCATATATATGACTTTGATGTTGCAGGTGTAAGTATTCTAAGAACATACCAACAACAATTTGCAGCCTATAAAACTGTTCCAGAAATGACAGAAGCCGCTAAAAAAGTTACTCAAAAAATTAAAGAAAAGACATATCCAAAACTTTTGGACAAGAACTATAATCTTCAAAGTATAGAATGATAGCAATAAATAATAATAAATGGATTATAGAATCAGAATTGACTCTAAAAACAGTTTCACAACTCTATAAGACATACAAAAAGGATCTAACTAAGCTAGACATTATATGGATTATCGATTTTTCACCATGTACAAAAATTGATAGTTCCGGTTTATCACTCATAATTGAATATATAAAATATGCCAAAAGAAATAGTATACAACTAAAGCTAGAAAACATTGATCAGAAAACATTTTCTCTAGCTAAAGTTCACGGCGCAGATACTATACTAGAAGAGTACTTAATTTAGTAATATTGGGAGAAAATATGACAAAAGAACAACTTAAAGACATTTTAGAAAACTCACTAACAAACTGTAACGCTGACATCCAAAGCGATGACAATGTACATTTCTCAGCGACTATAATTGCCGATGATTTTAACGATATGAAAAGTAAAGTTAAAAGACAGCAGTTAGTTTATTCTAAAATAAATGAATATATTCTTTCTGGCGAGCTTCATGCCATTGCAATGAAAACTATTGCTACAGATGAAGCTAAGTAATATTTATTACACCCGCTCTTAAAAACTTAAGTCAAAGCCAATATTCCTCTATACTTAAATCCTAATAATATTACTATACTAAAAGATTAATGACAGACCATTATAAAGAGAGCAATGAACTTATCGTTTTAGCAGCACCAATTTCAAATTATTATAAAAAATTTAAAAAATAAATAATTAGCTTTCAGATAGAATATGCCAAGAAGATTTTAGCTAGTAAAGATGATGTTATCATACTTACTAATAAGTCTAATATGTCTACATATAGCGAGTCATTAGGTAAAAATCGAGTATTAGATTTCCCAATGCATGATATATGGATGCGAGACTTTACGATAACAAACCCTCATAAACCTATCATGTTTAGATACACTGCTGCTGGACAGGGAGTATCGAAAAATGCACAAAAGCTTGCTGACAATACTCAATATCAATTTCTTAAATTAGCAAACAAATCTAAACTTTCCTTTATCAAAACCGATCTACTAAATGATGGCGGAAATCTAGTTGATAACTATTATGGTGATGCCATTCTTAGTAAGAAATTTCTTGTTGATAATAAATTAAATATTTTACAAGCAACGAAGAAACTCTTAGCTCTTGGTTTTGATAGAGTCGCATTTATATAGCCTGATGAGCCATATGGCTTACAACATTCTGATGGAATAGTAAGTTTTATCAATAAAGATAACGTTATAATTAATACTTATCAAGATAGGAGATACACAACCAAACTAAAATCTGATATATCTAATGCTTTACCTAATGTTAATATCTCAGAGATAGTTACTTCACATTGTGAATCTACTACTTACGACAAAAATTTTGGATCAGCGTTTGGGCTATATGTAAATATGCTAGTCACTAATAATAACATATATCTTCCACAGTATGATATAAACACCGACATGGTAGCTATAAGCCAGATGGAGAAGATTACTACAAAAAATATAATCCCTATTAACTGCACTGAAATTTCTAAGCTTGGAGGATCAGTTAGATGTATGTCTCTGCAGTTAAAAGGCGAGAATAGAGATAAACTTATGACATTAGCAGAAAAATCTCTATGACTGTAAAGAATTAACCTTGCTCTGCAAGAGTTTGTATAGTCGAAGCTGGTGAATCTGCATCGCCTGGCAGATCTGCCTTAGCATCATTAATTTTAGTTTGAAGCTTTTCAGACTCTGTTTCGATAGTGTCATCTTTATCAACATTAGCCAAATCAAGAGCACTACTATCAGTTGAGTAACTTTGATCGAAGGCCTCTTGAACTTGAGTAGCTTTATTAACCGTACCAATATTACTTTTGAATATAACTGGTGGCTCTGAAGACTTAGTCGCAGCAGAACCTGTGCTAGCAATCTTACCTTCTACATTCTCACTATCCATTCCTAGTACACCTAATACAGCCATATCAGTCTGAAGTGCCGCATCGTCTTTACGTAAATCTTGCTTAAGAACCTTAGCTATGCCATAGTCATAACTTTGTAAATAAGCATTCCTCATTGCTATATATGGATCTACAGATACTTCTTTCAAATTCGAATAAGAAGGTAAGTATGATACACCTTGGTTTACATAATATGTACCAGTCGTACCAACACTTACACCCCAAGAAATAGCTGGTGCAACAGGGGCAAAGAAGAATATATATGTTAATGGGTTAAATAGTGCATCAACACCTGTTGTAACATCCTCTAATGTACCTGGACCAATCAGAGGCCACACTACATAAGGAGATGCTTCATTATCATCATACACACCCCATTTATGTAAAGTAACAGCGAAGCTTTGATGATATCTCATTGGCTTATCAAACCAGCTATCAGCAACATCAAAATAACCAGCTAAACCTAAAGTAGTATTTGTCAAAAATCTCACACTATCATCACCTGCATAATCTATTTCACCTTGGAATAAATCATTCACGATTCTTGCTGGCTCTGCTAAGTTTTGGAATATATTGAATATACCACTCTTGAATGAATCTGGAACAACAGTATCATACGCATTTGCTGCTGGAGTCAAAGTATCGTAAGCTTTGTCATTAAAAGCATACATAGATCTGTTATAGCTCTCAAAAGGATCTCTATTATCTTTAGTTGCTTTCATACTAGAACAACTACCTAAAGTTACTCCAATAACAGATAGCATTAAAATATTTTTAACATTAAATTTCATTAAAATTAGTCTCTTATTTCAGGTTGGCAAAAATATACAGAGCCTATTATAGTAAATTAACACCAAAAACTCTAATAAAAATTTTCTTAGATATTATATCTTTGGTATTATTTAAAAAATATATACATAATAAAAGAATATTAACTATGAGTAATATTGATAGTAATGAAGTTGATAAATTTTCTCGTTTAGCTAGTGATTGGTGGAATCCAAAAGGTGAACTAAAAACTCTACACCAGGTGAATCCCCTAAGATTAGAGTTTATAAAAAAATTTACTAATCTGAGTAATGAAAAAATAATTGATGTTGGTTGTGGCGGAGGAATTCTAACTGAATCTTTGAAGAATCAGACAAATAATGTTTGTGGATTAGATGCTTCCTCACAAGCTATTAATGTGGCTAAAGAGCATGCAAAACTAAATAATCTTGAAATAGAATATATAAGTTCCACTATTGAAGATTTTATTACCAATAATGATACTCAATTTGATGTTATAACTTGTATGGAAATGTTAGAACATGTCCCAGATCCTGAAAGCATTATTGCCTCTATTTCAAAGCTTATCAAAAAAGATGGTCTATTTTTTGCATCAACACTAAATAGAAATATTAAGTCTTATCTATTATCTATAGTTGCTGCTGAACACATCTTAAAAATGGTACCTCAGGGAACACACCAATACGCTAAATTTATTAAACCTTATGAGCTTATAAAAACAGCTGAAAAATATGGTTTTAGTGCTCTGGAAATAATCGGCGTACACTACAATCCTATAACTGACAGTTTTAAACTTGGTAAAGGTACTGATGTTAATTATATTGTCGCATTCAAAAAGGTATAAATATGCAGTATAACTATTTTAACTATCCTAATGAGAAACTGCCTCCATATGGGTCTGTGATGTACTTTGCATATCGTAAATTGGATACTGATAAACAACAAATACTTTATTTACTAGATCAGATAAAGTCTCAAATTATTTCATGCACAGAGCTATATAACAATTTAGAGATTGCCAATGAAAAAATGAATTGGTGGCTAAAAGAGGTAAATAACTTAAATAATGATAAAAATATTTCGTCTCCTCAACTAAAAAGATTAGCTGAAGTTTTTGATGCTAAAATTTTATACAAACATTTAGCAGATGATATAGGTACATCTATAGATAGTAGTAGCGCTACAGAGAGAGATTTTAATCAGCACATATCTAATAATTTTTTGGGTATAGAAACTTTGAAAGCTACATATCTAAATGATTTTGCAGCAATTGATGAATCTTTGATTAGACAAGTTAATATTAATAATGAAATAATAAGACATATTTTCTGTATGCCTAAACATTTTTATAATCAAATTTCTTTTGATAATAAGATTGCACCAACTATGACTAAAGATGATTTTAGAAATATAGCTAATCAATGGTTGCAACACTACAAAAAGATAAGCTTGAGCAAAAAGCTTAAGCCATTAGAGAAAGTCAATAATATTCACTATAGAATGATAAAAAAATATATTAAGAAAGTTGATAATCCCTTTAGAGAGACATTACACTTTTCTCCATTAAATTTACTATTTTACTCAATTTAAAGATAGTGCTAGATGACACCCAAATATAAACTACTCTTACTCTTTTCATACTTACTTAGCATAAATCTAGCAACTGCAATCCCATCAACCTACCCTTATACAGGGTCTACAGAACAACCAGACTTCAAGTATGATAAAAATCTAAGCCCCTATGTTAGTAACTATGGTCCACTCTATAATCAACAATATCAACCTATTAAAACAAACTCTTCTCCTTATCAAGTCAACCTTCAAGGTCAAAATAGTCCAGCAGGATTTTATACTGGTATTAGCAAAAACTTTACCTTCTAATTTTTCAGTTTACCAAATAACTCTATTGCTAAATAGCTCCATTAAAGTGTATATTCTAAATTACCTGTGTATTCTTTAAAAATAGGAAAACTTATAATGGGGACGATTAATTCGAAGAAAATGTCACTAATGAGTGCGGTACTTATAGGTGTGACATCAATGGTTGGCTCTGGATGGTTATTTAGTGCTCAACTTACAGCAAAAGCAGCAGGAAACTGGGCTTTCTTAGCTTGGGTACTAGCATCAATTATGATTATGATGGTTGGTCTATGTCTAGCTAAAGTTGTTTCTGTATTTCCAGTAAGGGGTGCTACTACAAGATCAAGCGCCCTCTCTCATAATAGCCTTTTTGCTATGCCTTTTTCATTTGCTAACTGGTTTGGTGTTGTAGTTATGATTTCTACAGAGGCTCAAGCAACTACCCAATATTTGGCCGGGCTAAAAAGTTTTAGCTGGTTGATGGACGGCGGAGTAATCTCTACTTATGGAATGATATTATCATTATTTATTCTTTTTCTTTATCTGATTATCAACTTCTACGGTGTAAAACTATTATCAAGTGTTAACAATGGTATAACCATATTTAAGATGACAGTACCTGCAATTATAGTTTTTATATTTATCATCTACGCATTTACACATAGTGGCGAACATCATAGCTTACTATCCCCAGAAATACCTAATAATAATTTCACAGCCTACAATGCTCTTACTGCAATTGTCGCTGGTGGACTTGTATATACATTTAATGGCTTCCAAATAGTTGTTGCCTACAGTAGTGAAATCAAAAACCCTTCTAGAAATGTTCCTATTGCAATAATATTATCACTAACAATAGTTTTAATACTCTATATTGCTTTACAATATGCCTTTATGGAGGCTGTACCTCATAGCTATCTTATAGAAAGAGGTGGTTGGGCAGGACTAGATTTTGAGTCTCCTTTACTACAGGTTGCGACAATGATAGGACTAGGATATATTGCAGTACTGCTAATCATTGATAGTATTGTTAGTCCTTCTGCAACTGGCTACAGTTATCTTGGTGCTTCTTCTAGAATGTTATATGCAATGTCTGCTGAAGGTCAAATGCCAAGATTTTTTGCGAAAATAAATCAAAAAGTTAATATTTCGAGAAGATCACTGATTGCTAACTTTATTTTATGTGCAGTATTCTTAATGTTTGCTGATAACTGGGCTGCTTTGATGCTATTTGTCACGGGTTTCAATATTATAGGTTATATGGCGGCTCCTGTTAGTATGGGCGCTATTGCTCCTAAACTAAGAATATTCGGCCTAGTTGTATTTGTACTTTTAACTCTTCTATTAAATACTGTTGATATCCTGTCAAATATTTATCTTGGTGTAATTCTCGCTGTACTGGTTATTATATTCTGCTTTTTTGAATATAAACGTGTCGGTATCAAAACTCTAATGATACTAGTACTTCCTTTTATAATATTTATATGTGCCACAGCTCCTATTGAGAACTATATAGTTAATGCTATTGTGGGGGCTATATTCTATATTATAGTTACTGATAAGCGTTATGTTGCATATTGTAAAGAAACAGCTAATAAAGATAATATTGTTGAAGATTAAAATATCTCAATTATCTAACTAAAATCCTCATCTTACCTAGCTTGTTATAAGCGAACATTTTAGCTAAACTCTAGGTCAAATTAATATTTTGAATAGCTAAAAAATGTTAGTAGATAAGCTAATTAGTCTTAAAACAGCTATAGATGTAGTTAATGATAATAAAAACAGCTCTTTTGGTTACGCTATAAAGAATGCTAAAGGACAAGTAATAACTTGTAATCGCATGTTCTTAGAGTGCACAGGAGTGGCTAGTTTGAAAGAGCTACAGGGTCTATCAGATCAAGATATAGACCTATGGAAAGATGATGTCTATGACTATGCTATAGGAGAGAAGATATCGATTGATTCAAAATCATATTATCTTTCGACTGAATCTCTAGCAAATCAAACAAGTATTGAACCAATAACAATTCTAACAGAGAAGATTCCATTTTATGATGAAGATGGTAAAAACTATATTTTGGTCAGAATTAAGATTCTAGAAAATAATGATTTAACCAAATGTAGAATTTACACACTCAATGATGCTCCAATAATTGAGTTTAAATATTATTTTGAAACATTGAAATTCACATCTAAAGAATACCGTATTCTTAAATATCTAATTGAACACAACCTAGAATATAGCCAAATAGCAAAACTGATGAATTATACTCCTAGTTCGATAAAAGCTTGTATTTCAAAGATGTATGACAATCTTAATATATATTCTAAAGACTATAGAAAACTAAACTTTTTACGCTCATTATTAAAATATATGTTCCTACCAGAGCTAAATAAGGAAATTTCAAAAATTATAAGATTTTAATTTTAAACAAAAAAACTAGGAGATAAAAATGAATCAATCTACGCAGTCAAATAATAACCCTGTTACTAATTTTCTAAAAAAATTTATAAGCTTTGAGAATTTTATTACACCAACGATTATCGTTTTTATTTTTTGGCTTAGTATTATTGGAGTGTGTTTAAGCGGTTTAGCAGCTATATTTTCGGGTTATATTTTATCCGGTATTCTAGAGATTATTTTTGGTTCAATTTTCGCTAAAATTTTTTGTGAAATACTTATGGTACTTTTTAAGATTAACGATAGTCTCAAAGAAATTGCAAAAAACACTCGTAAATAATCTATAACGGATCTCTCAAATGCTTGTTACGCCAATAAACAAAAAGCATAAATAATGAGCAAACGAATAAAAATCCGCATAAATATAATCCTGCATAAGTTAATGAATCTATACTTACCAAATTTTTCGGCATAACAAATCCTGCTATCATGGCAACTAAGATACCTAAAATACCCATAATACATAAACTATAAAAAACTAGCTCATTGTGTATTATAGTCTTTTTTGATGTTCTTCTAAGTCGTAAAGCTGCTAAAAACATCAAGATATACATAGTCAAATATACTTCTGTATTAAGTGATATTAGCACCCAATAAAAAGAGTTCATATTATCCACCATAGTTATCGTCAATGATAATCCAATAACAATTAACCCTTGTATGTACAAAATATTACTAGGAACACCATAATTATTATTTGTAGAAAATCTCTTTGGTAAGTAGCCTCTTTCAGCAGCTTGGCGCAAACTCACAGCGGGACTTAAAGCCCAACTGATAGCCGAGCCAAATGCTCCTAAAACCAAACCAATACTAATCAAAGGCATTGCAGCTGGTAAGCCTAGCCTTTCAAAACCAATTTTAAAAGTCTCAAAAAGACCATTATATAAACTTATAGAACCAGCTGGAATTAGAAAAGCTATAGTCAAAGCTCCGAAAAACATCATTAATACAATAAATATTACAGCTAAGAAAATTGCTCTCGTAAATGTCTTCTGAGGGTCTTTTAGCATCGGAACATATACCGAACATAACTCTATCCCCAAAAAAGAAATAATAACTACCGTTAATGCAGATATGTCTTTCAGTGCTGATAGGTTAAATGATATCTGTGATACTCTAAGCTCCAGAGGATACCCTTTTACCAACCAAAAACCAAGAAATATAAAAAGTACTAAAACAGGAATTACTACTCCAAGAATCATACATATAAACGATACTATGGCAGATTCTTTGACACCAAAATGATTAATAGCCATTATTAACAAATACAAAGTTACCATAATACTAGCGATAGCTAGAGGACTGGCAAAACCAAACACCGAGCATATAGTTGATGACATAAATAGCAAACTAGCAGGAAACCAGATTACATTACTACTCCATTGTGCCCAAATTGCAAACATACCGGCATTATCACTAATTCCTTTAGAGCACCATTGGAAGATTCCATTTTGATGCTGATCAACAAAATTTGCACTAAGTTCAGCCGAAATAAATGCTACAGGTATAAGAAAAAATACAACACCAATTATAAAAAATAATGGCAAATACTCTCCAAATACAGCTAAAGAAGGCAAATTTCTCACAGAATCTACTGATATAATTATCAAACCTGTTAACATTAATAGAGATAGATTATTTTTCATCAACATTGATCTTTTATGAATTTAAGTCCTATAGTAGAAATAAATAGCAAATTAGTAAAGTCAAATATTGAGTATCTACGTAATAAAAATCCTCACTCAAAAGTAATGTTTATCGTCAAAGCTAATGCCTATGGCATAGGTATAGAAAACATCTATAAGGTAACCAAGGATCTAGTTGATGCTTACGGCATAGCTCGCATAGAAGAGTACTATGTTTTAAAGAGTTTAGACTGTACAAAAGATATAATTTTCCTAAGTGGTATATATGCAGAATGCTTTGACTTTAAAATACCTAAAAATGTTATTCCTATACTTGGTAATGAATTACTAATCAAAGACTATATAAAGTATGAAGATGATAAGTCAAAACCAATTATGCTTGATTTTGATTGTGGTATGGGAAGATTTGGTTTTTATAGAGATGACTTTATAAAACATCTTGATATGCTAAAATTTTCCGGATTTTCAAACATAATATTATTCTCACATATTCCAACAGGCTATAATGGCTATGATAGATCTAAAAAATATATTGATAAAATTCTTTCGTTAGCTGAAGAAACCAAACTTAAATATACTTTTTCTAACTCACCAGTTTCTCTTTTTGATACCGATTTTCAACAAGAGTATATTCGTTCTAGCTCGGCAGTATTAGGCTATGACCAAGAACCTAAAGAAATCAAATTTAGCTTATCTCTTAAAGCTTGTATTATCTCTATCAGAGATATCCCCAAAGGAGAATATATAAGCTATGGTAATGAATATTTCTGTAATAAAGATACTACTGTAGCTATTTTAAATATTGGCTATGCCGATGGTTTAGGTTGTGAAATTCATCATGACTCATATCTACTTATTAATGCTACTAAGTGCCCTATCCTATCAATAAATATGGATTATTTATACGTAGATATATCAGCAATTAAACATCAACTAAAAATGTTTGATATGATTGAACTATTTGGACCTAATAGCTTGAGCTTAAAACAACATGCCAATATGTACAATATAACTAAAGATGAAGCACTCACTAAGCTTAACGCTCTGAGAGTAAGAAAAATAGTACAATAAGAAAATATAAAGTCAAAGCTTTATATATTTAAGAAACATCAAATAATAAGCTTAATATTTCGCGCAATATAGATAATTCACACCAGAAAACAGCAGTAGATTTTTGATTTGAATCATTAAATTATTAGAATTCATTTATCAATTTTTAACAAGCCTTATCAAATTCTAATATACCCGCACACACGATGCTTAATATATAATTAATCACAACTCAAATAAAAAATATTTGAGCTAAATAAGTAATAACAATTACTTAATAATTATTAAATAATCTTAAAAATTATAAGGAAACTAAAAATGAATAATAAGATAAAAATCTTATCAGCATTTACCTTAACTTTAATGGGATCTTTAGCTTTTGCTAATTGCAAACTAGAAGATGTACAAAAAGGTTGGACAGGTAAAATAACTTTTAGCTGCGATAAAAATACGAATCTAGAGGAAAATCCTATCTCATTTAAATTGAGCAATGGTGTAGAAGTTGGTAGTATTTGGGGTATCGGCAATGCTAGTATGACTCAGTCAAATGGAGGAGTTATATCGATTACTTCTAAGCAATGGAGTGGTCAGCCAACTATTGTTACAGCGGGTAGTACTGCAAGCTTCAGTTTCTCTCCAAGCGCTCCTGTATTTAATGTTGAAAGCTTTTCAGTTGGTAATGGTGGTAGTGACGACCCTGTTGATCCTACAGATCCAGAGGATCCAGTCGACCCTATTGACCCAGTAGATCCGATTGATCCTCCAAGTGGAGATTATCAGAACTATGTTGCTGGTACAAAATATGAAAGTGGTACTATAGTCTCTGCTGATGGTAAATTATACAAATGTAAAGCTGGTGTCGCTGCTTGGTGTTCGAGCGCTGCTGGGTGGGCTTATGCTCCAGGCTCTGGTACTGCTTGGGAGACTGCTTGGGATTTATACGATCCTAGCAATCCTGATGAGCCGGTTGATCCTACAGATCCTGATGAGCCAACTTCTGATGAATATGTTACGACTCAAGCTAAACTTGATGCAAAAGAAGCTGAATTAACAAGTGGAACAGTTTTAAGCCAAGTGAAAGAGTCTATTAAGACAAGAGATAACAGTGTGGTTGAAGCTGTAACTGCAGGTAACCCAAATAATCCTGATAATGTTAAAAGAGTTGAAAAAATATTCACTGAAGTAGCTATAAAAGATAATGCCATTGAAACAAAATCTGCTGAAGGTGTATGGAATTATATGTTCCCAGAACGTTCGCCAGAATATACATATGAAAACTTCCTAAAGACAGTGGCTAAATTCCCAGCATTCTGTGGTACTTACATAGATGGTAGAGATTCAGATGCTATTTGTCGCAAGTCTCTAGCTACTATGTTTGCTCACTTTACTCAAGAAACAGGCGGACATACTAGTTGGTGGGATGTACCAGAATGGCGTCAAGGCTTAGTCCATGTACGTGAAATGGGATGGGATGAAAATATGCGTGGTGGTTATAATGGTGAGTGTAATCCAGATGTATGGCAAGGTCAAACTTGGCCATGTGGCAAGTTTGAAAATGGTGATTTCAAATCTTACTTCGGACGTGGTGCAAAACAGCTAAGTTATAATTATAACTATGGGCCATTCTCACAAGCTATGTTTGGTGATGTAAGAGTGTTACTGGATAATCCTGATATGGTTGCTGATACATGGTTAAATTTGGCATCTGCAGTATTCTTTTTTGTATACCCACAGCCACCAAAGCCATCTATGCTTCATGTTATCGATGGTACTTGGCAACCAAATGCTGCTGATAAAGCAAATAACCTAACACCAGGGTTTGGAGTAACTACGCAAATCATTAATGGTGGTGTAGAGTGTGGTGGTAGTGTAGAAGTTGCTCAATCTATGAATCGTATAGACTATTATGGTAACTTTATGAAATATCTTGGCTTGAATATTCCAAGCACTGAAGTTCTGGGTTGTAAAGGTATGAAGCAATTTGATGCTAATGGTGCCGGTGCTACTGAGATTTACTGGGAGCAAAACTTTGATCATTATGCTGATAACCCAGGTGGTAAATCGTTTGCCTGTAAATTAGTTGGCTATCAAACACCATACTCAGCATTTACGGAGGGTGACTATACTAAATGTGTTAAAGCTCACTTCCCAAATATTGTTATAGAAGGATAATCTTTTCTTAAATCTCAATCTCCATTGAGATTATCTTCCATTTTTCTTTTAAACTAGGAATATCAATATATTCTTCTATAGTTTTCTCAAATCCTATAGCTTCATAACATTTAATTGCTGAGCTATTAAAATCAAAAACTCTCAAGCTTATGCTTTGTAAACCAATAGATTTAGCAAATTCTAAAAGCTTTTTGATCATTAACTTGCCAAAGCCTTTTGCTCTATATTGCTCATATATTAGTAACCTACCTATAGAAGCTTTTTTGTTAGCCTGATCTAATCTAATTATTTGACAATGTCCAATTGATTTACTCTCATCATTTATAACATTAAAGAGTAAGTTTAATTTATTATCCATAGTTTGTTTTATCTGAAGGTAATCAAGAGGAAATTGATAATTAATACCACCAAACTGATATAAAAAACGAATGTCATACTCCTTCAATTCAGACAAAAGATCAGGTATATTGTTTTCTGTAAATTTTTCTAATTTAATCATATACGCCTGATTTACAAAAGTTTTTTAAGATCAATTATTTTTAAAATCACTATCAATAATGGTGGTACCATCATTAATAATCCAAATAAAAATTGATTATTAAGGCTAATACTAGAAACAAGTGATGATGAAACAGTTGTAACAGCTATCTGTATGAATCCAAATATTGCCGATGCTACGCCAATCTCTGTGTGTATATCCTTATAAGCACAAATGTAAGTAGCTGTATACTGAAAGACATTCCCACAAAAGGCTAAAGCACATAATACAACAATTACCTTAGCATCTAATCCAAAAATAAAATATGATAAAGCCAGTAATATACCACTTAATGCAGAAAAAGATCCACAATAAAGTATTACCTTATCCATATCTAGTTTACTAATCTTATTTTTAAAGATTATTAAAAATATTGCTGAGGGTATAATTACTGCTGCTGATAAAAATGAAAACTCAACAGCAGAAAATCCTAATTTTACTTGGAAGAAAAATGGTGAAAGTGTTGCAAACACAAAAACAAGCGATAACGCCAAACCACTACATATTGCGTTAAGGACAAAGACTTTATGAGATAATATTTTCTTATATGACTCTAGAAGCTTATAGCTACTTTTTGGTATAGCTTCTAGATGTAAATACTTAACAATCAAAACTGTAATCGCAAGTGCCATTATTGAATGTAAAGCAAAATTACCACGCCATCCAATAGTCTCTTGGATAATTCCTCCAGTAATCGGGGCTAGAGGTGGCGTTAATGAAACTATACTAGTGATTACAAGACTAGCTTTCGCAAGTGATTGACTATCACTGAAAACATCTTTCATAATTGCACGAAAAGATACAAAAGAACTACCCATCCCAATCCCTTGCAAAAAGCGAAAAAATAGCAACTGAGATTCACTCTGAGCTAACATACAAAGTATACTTGCAATACAAAATACAAAATAACCTGCTAGCAATGTCGGTTTGCGTCCATATTTGTCTGATAAATAACCAAACCCAAGCATAGAGCACGTCATACCAAAGAAATATATCCCGACAGTTAACTTAATATCTTTTGCAGCAGCATGAAAATAGTCAGCAATATGAGGTAATGACGGTGTAAAACTATCAGTAGCAAATTGTGACATCAAACCAAAAAGACAAATTATGAGAATAACTGTTTTATCAGATGATATTTTTTTAAAAGGATCATTAGGCATTTACTAATCCTAAATTTTTAAAAGATTGAATTCTGAAGAGATTATAGACTAAATATTAGCTTTGGAAATATTTTTTAAATGAATCTTTATATTTAACTAGTTCATCATAAGTAAGTAAAAACACACCATCACCACCATCAGCAAAGCTTAACCACGTAAAAGGAATATCAGGACACATCTCCATAAGAGCATACTGACTATTGCCTACCTCAACGATCAACACTCCCTTTTCTGTCATATACTGGTCAGCTTCAAGAATTATTCTTTTTGCTAAGTCTAACCCATCATCTCCAGCCTCTAGAGCAAGTTTAGGTTCATAATGATACTCTTGTGGCATACTATTTAAATCTTCTCTATCAACATAAGGAGGATTTGAGACAATCAAATCAAACTTTTGGTCCTGAAGACTACCAAATAAATCAGACTTAACAGCTTTTACCCTATCACCTAACTGGTGCTTTTTGATATTATGATTTGCTACAGCTAAGGCATCATCAGATATATCAACCAAAGTTATATTTGCATCTTCAAAAACATTACTACAAGCGATGCCTATACAGCCACTACCCGTACATAAGTCCAATACATTATTAACATCATCAATATCATTAATCCATGGTGAAAACTCATTACGTATAAGCTCAGCTATTGGTGAACGAGGAATAATAACTCTCTCATCAATATCAAACTCCATACCTGCAAACCAAGCTTTTTTTAGAATATATGGTAAAGGTCTGCGCTGACAAGCTCTTTGATAAACATAATTAATAATTATTTTTTTCTCTTCTTTGAGCAATCTTGAGCCTACCATATTGCTATCAATATCATGAGATACATTTATTGCACTAAGTACAAGGTGTACAGCCTCATCCCAAATAGATTCAGAACCATGACCAAAATAAACATTATTTGCTGTCATCTCCGAGATTGTCCAACGGATATAATCTCTAATTGTATGTAGACTATCTATAATATCTTGTTGTTTTTCACTTGAATACATCTATTAACCTTTCTTCCATGTGGTACCAGTTGCACTATCTTCTAATATTATTCCCTGATTCTGAAGCTCATTTCTAATCTCATCAGCTCTAGCATAATTTTTATCTTTTTTAGCTTGAGCACGCTCTGCTATAAGCTTCTCAATTTCGCTAGCGTCTACACCATCACCCTGCTTGAAGTAATCTTCTATATCAGTAAATAAAATACCCAATACATCACAAAGCTTGCGTAGTAAAAATGCATAACCACTAGCTTTATATTTATTTGTTGTTTTTAATGTATTTATCTCTTTAGCCAAGCTAAATAGAACTGCTAAAGCTTCCGGAGTATTAAAGTCATTGTCCATAGCTTTGATAAACTTCTCTTCATACTCGTTAGCATCATCAGGCAGATTTATCTCAATTGGCTCAATATCTCGAAGAGCATTAAATAGCCTTTCGACAGACGCTTTGGCATTATCAAGATTCTCTTTCGAATAGTTGATTTCACTTCTGTATACAGTAGAAGCCAAGAAATATCTTATAACTTCAGGATGATATTCTTGTAATACCTCTTTAATAGTAAAAAAATTATTCAAAGACTTTGACATCTTCTCTGCATTAACTTTTACCATGCCAGAATGTAGCCAATAATTTACATATTTACAATCATTACAAGCTTCTGATTGAGCTACTTCATTTTCATGATGTGGAAATCTAAGGTCTGAGCCACCAGCATGAATATCAAAGGTATCACCCAAAATCTTCTTTGACATTGCTGAACACTCTATATGCCAACCCGGACGACCAGCACCCCAAGGCGACTCCCAAGCAGGCTCACCCTCTTTTGCTTTTTTCCAAAGTACAAAATCCATTGGGTTTTCTTTTTCTTCAACAACGTCTACTCTTGATCCTTGCTCAAGTGCTTCTAGATTTTGCTTACTCAATTTACCATAATCAGCAAACTCAGCTACTCTATAAAACACATCTCCATTTGCACCTTGATAAGCAAAGCCTTTCTCAACGAGAGTTTCAATCATAGCTATCATTTCTGGGATCGTTTCCGTTGCTTTAGGTTCAAAAGATGGCTTAAGAATATTAAGTTTATCAAACACTTCATGCATTGCTTTAATATTTCTATCAACTAGCTCAGTAGTAGATTCAATATTTTCTTTAGCTCTTTTGATAATTTTGTCATCTATATCTGTAATATTACGCACGAATGTAACATCAAAGCCACGATACTTGAAATATCTATTAATAACATCAAAAGCTATGTATGTTCTAGCGTGACCGATATGACAATCATCATACACTGTAACCCCGCATGCATACATCTTAATTTTATTAGGCTCAATTGGCTTAAATTCTTCTTTTTTACCAGATAACGAGTTATAAAAAATCATATAGTAATTATCCATATCATAAGTCTTATATCATAAGCTATCAGTATAACTAAATTTTAGTATTTTTGGAAAAAATCTTAATAGCTGAAATTCTTATAAACTATATTTAGGTATGATGACAAATCATCAAGCTCATTCATTGCATCGCAACCACCACTATATGCTCCACATCCACTATCAAGATAAACTCTAGAAGAAGTATTACAATTGCCATTGATAGTACAAGTAAAACCATCTGGCATAGCATAAATTCTACCACTACTATCTCTAGCAATTTGATAATTTGCTCCATATATAGCCACGCGGCTTATCAGTGCTGAATTTGAGATATTTTCAACATATATATTACTATTTGTAATAATAAATAAAGCCCCATATTTGGCAATAATTTTTTGAATAGTTTGTCCGGAGAAACTATTATTTGGTAACACTAGTGATGGTGCTCCTACTCCATAATTATAGAGATATTTATAGACAGTATTATTATTGAAATAGACTATATAAAACTGTGTTGCATTTTTCTTGATAATAACTGGCTTATTGGTAACATTAGCTGTTAAAACTGATTTAGTTGAACCTACCCCATCACCTAATTTATAAGGAGCATCATAATTAAAGTCTATGATATTCTTACCTTGAAAGATTAATGGTACTGCACCGAATAATGTAAATAAACTATCCGGAACGACTGTAAAAACCTCTTTATCATTAAAATTGGTTGAGCCAGTGACAAATCTATCCGTTAGCGTAGCTGCATAAGTTTTGCTAGCTGAAGCATAAGTTGTTCGATAAACATCCATATCATAGTCACCATCTCTAAGAAACTTTTCCAGAACTAGTAACTTTGGAACATCTTCTACATTATCAAAGTACCATGTTACATTAACAATATCACCACCATCAAACTCTTCTAATCCAGAGACCTCTTTCCAGTTTGATAAAGATACTTCTGCTGTTGATGGATTGTTCTTGATATCATTGAGAGCAGCTGAAGAAGTATAGACTCTATCTAAATCATAAATAGCTAAATAAAGAGTCCATTGACCATTTTCAAGACCCCAACCTACACTGAAATGATAATAACTCAAAGCCAAAACCTCAGGGAAAGTCATAGTTAAAGTATTACCATATACATTTATCGTAAAACTACGTGAACCATTATCCAAACAAGGTCCCCTATAATCACCATGATCATGGTGAGCATCCCAAGAGTTCTCTGATACAACTATTCTATTTCCACCGTCCTCTGGCTTATGACATAAAATATACTTTATATTACCATTACCTTGCTCAACGATATAGTCATCCTTTGATCCAGTACCATCATAACCATCTATCACAGGCTTTTGTAAATATCCAATATAGCCTCCCTCAACTGGAACTGCATTTTGACTTCCAATTTTATAATTATATTCTGCTTGACTCATAGCTTCAGCATTAATATATGGTAGATTTAGAGGAATAACTGACCTGTCATATTGAGTCATAACAGAAGAACTTGGTAATGTATTATATATAAATTCTCTGGTGTATCGGTTGATCTCATTCTCAAAAAATCTATGAGTATAATTATAAGTTATTATATATGGCTCCGCTTCATATAAGTCAGCATTATTGTTATCATACAAAAATTTCAGGACCGAAGAATCAATAGTTGTCTGAAATCTATAACCATCTATTGTTTCTTCTTTATCTTGTGAAGTATCCAAGCCACCTATAATGCTGCCAAAATAGCCCTCATCCACACCTATATTTTGCTTTTGATCAAGCATAGTACTAACCGCTAAAGAATCCATCCTGTAGTTATACGCAAGTGCTGATACTACTACTAGTATTACGAAGGCAAATATTAAAGATGCTAATAGTGCAGAGCCTTTAATTTTTTTTGTCATTTTAATAACCTATAAGTTAATTATCTTACGAAATGTTTGCCCATCTAAGTCAAAAGATATCTTAATTGATGAATAATTAGAACTACTAACATCTATATCAGTAGAAACATTATTCCATGTTATATTACCATTACTAATAGTTGCTAACTCAACAGTTAAGTTATCAACACCCCTTACAAGTTCGTGAGATACCCCATTAGAATTACTATCTTTGATAAATACATATAACGAATAAATACTTTGTCCGTCATCATCTTTCTCTCCAGTATCTCTAATATACAAAATTTGTAAAGAATATTTACCGACATAGTCTCCAGGGTAATAATCACTACCCTGTGGTGCTCGAGATAAGTCAATAATACCACTTCCACTATTGATACCCGTTGCTTTGACAAGATTAATATGATTTTTATTACACAGAAACAAATAGTCTCCAGCAGATATATCTTCTACTGAAGTAGTATGTAATTCTGAACTAGAGGAGTTTATTTGTGTAAGATAAGCATGACTTTCTTCTTTCTTTATCATTATGTAATCTGTGCCACTCTTAAAGCACTCTCCAGAGCATCCATTTTCTAAAGCCTCTGATAAATGATCAGAAACTGGTAGAGGCAACTGACCTACTTGAATCATTGCTGAATTATAAAAGAAATTATCAAGAGAATCGGAAGTACTATCATAATATGTTTGATTTAAGCTACCAAAATTACAGGCAAAACCGACATCTTTAATAAAATCATATAAAAAATTTTTAACCAGTAACCCACTAGATTCTGCAGTTGTTTTATCTTTATACTCTGTATAACTATGCTTAACTCCTATATATGTATTAATCAAAGCAGAAAGTGCAATCACTGCAATCACTGTAGCAACTAATAGTTCTGTTAAAGTGAAGCCTTTTTTATTTCTTTTGTTCAAAAATGCTAGCATCTCTATCCTCTACTATAAAACACACCAAGAAGGAAGCAAATCAGAATCAAACCCAAAAGCCGTACAGTGCCATAAAATAGCCGGAGTAATATCAGCGTTAGTAAATGGTGCTACAGTTATATAAGCACCAGAACCAAGTGGTGCATCAGCTAATGGAACTGTTGTTACAATTTGAGTAGTACCTAAATTTAATAAAACTGCGGTACTTGACGACCACTTACTCGTACTAGCTGACAAATATTGATTCCTTGCCACCTCTATATCCGCTAATACCGCTGGATCATCAATCACACTTGCATTTTTCTCAATATATATTTCATTAGCACGACGCATATATGGACCCAGCTCACGATCAATAATCTCAGCAACTGTTATAGGCACATAAGCTCTCTTGATAACTTGTAATGAAAAGTTAGAATTTATTCCTATGAATTCACGTATACCACTGCCACTATCAACCCTACTAAAAGCCAAGTCTCCTGATGGACTATCATCAAAATTTCCCGCTAACATATAATTGTCTACTCTAGCCTCTAACTCATTTGCTAGTTCAACCCTTTTCTCAGTTAAAACCCCATTTGATAGTATATTTCCAACCGCATAAAAAACAGCAATAAGAACAAACACACCCAATAATGAAGCAATTAAAACTTCAAGAAAGGTGAATCCTTTACGTTTTTTAGTATTTAAGCCCTTATCGTACTTTCTCAAGATATAAATCACATCAGCATTTCTATACAGATAACTAATATAATATCATAAAAATACTTATCTATCCTTTACTAAATTTAATATTAATCTAATTTTTGGTAAATAATGCCAAAATTTAGATAACCCAAAACTTTTTGTAACGATTTATGATTTTCTAAATTATTTTGAGTTAGAAGCTTTATCCTGCCATCACAATCATCATTTAATGTACATTTGAAGCCATCTTTAATTGCAAAGATATCTTTTGATGTAGTTCTATAAAACTGAAGATTATTACCACTACTTTTTTGAATTTTGTATGAGTTTTTTACAATCCCACCCCAAAGAACCTTATAATTCAAGTTACTATTCTTTTTCACAGTTATTTTTAGTTTTACTGGTTTATCTTTATATGCAAAATAATCAAAGTCGATAAACAAAGTTTTTTTTGAGATATTTAAACTAACTCTTTTAACATTTTCAGCAATATCATCAACAGAGTATTTAACATCTGCATTTGCAAGATCTATTGAATCAACATCAACACCCTTTCCTATTAGATAAAAAACAATTTTATTATCATCAAGCGATATTTCCGCATCACAACTAAACTCTAAAAATCCCTTATAGCCACTCTGATTATCAATAAGCTGACAACTACTAGCATATACCAAATTAGAGACCAGAAAAAAAATAGATACTAATACAACATATTTTAGCTTTATCAAGTTATTCACCTATATCTCAACTGTCTCAACACGCTCATTATTAAAGTCCTCTATATAAACTTTCATCCTAGTAACTATAAACTTTAGACCGTATTTAACTATTATATTTTGGATTTTTTCTTTGGGATATCTTATTATTTTTACAACTCTAATGAGCTTAGTATTATTAGTATATAAATACTGATAATAGTGATCCCCATTATAAGCCAAAATATAATTACTATATTGATTTTTCCTAACAATTATAGGAGGGTTCTCAACAACTTTACCTAAATCAACCTCTTTTTTACTAGCTTTGAAAGAGTTATCTAAACCATAAACTATTAATTTATTTCCAATGAATAGATACAGTAAGCTTTTTGAAAGAGTTCTACTTGGGTCTAATGCCTGTACATAAATATTACTATTATTAGTTTCCTCATTCGCATTTATTATATCTTTTATCAAAACTGTATATCTACTATTAGACTCGTCATATTCAACATCTTGCACAATAATACTCATACTACCTGAACTATCTCTACGTGTAGATAAAACTACCAAACTAGGTTGCGTTTCATCTAATTGATAGTACCAACTTAATGCTGCTATATCCTTGGGTGTATTAATTATTTTACATGGCGTTGACAAATCTAAAATTGCCTTAGAAAAATTATTTGTCAGATCGCTTAGCCTAGTTTTGAATATATACAAATGCTGACTATCATATATGGCTAATAATACGTGCCAATTACCTTTACGAAGTTGCCAACCAACTTTAACATTATAATTTTCAGACAAATCTAAATTTTTCAGATTTATAATTTGGATATTATTATTAATCGATACCAACAGCCAATCATACTCTTTTTTGATGTATCCTATATAGCCTCGCTCTGAGTCACTAATCTCCTGATTTGTATTAAGTCTATAAAACTTCTGTGAACTACTCATTCTTGCAACATCAACATACGGAACATTAATTGGTATCAAAGATGAGTGATAGTCAGTCATCGAATGTTTTGGTAACTCTTTATAGATTATTTTCTTAGTTAACATTAGCTTATCTTTATAAAAAAGCTTATGCTGCATATCCATACTTATTGCCGTCGGCTCCGAATCATATAGATTTACCACAGTATTACTATTAGAGAAAATAGCTTGTCTATTACGCTGTAACGCATTTTCTATGAGATAATCGCCGAATTCAGAACTTCCTGTAGCTATAGCTCCTTTGCGAGATATTTCTTGAATATATTGCTGCTCCACCGTTGATATTATTTCTTGTGACTGGAGACTTTTTATGCTCAATAAATTGTACCTAACAATATATGCAAGGCTTGATACTGTAACTAACACCACAAAGGCAAATATCATTGCCGATAATAATGAAGATCCTGATTCTCTTATCAAACTCACTAAACGAAAATATTTCATAACAAAACTACTTTATCATAATACTGATTATCCAATTTAAATGATATTTTTAGTGCTTTAGCTCCTATTTCATTCAAGCTTGTATCTTGATATATTTCTTTCCAAGAAAGATTCTTGTTATCTGAAACAGCATAAGTTAACTTAAGATCAGAAACCCCTTCCACGATGGGATATACTGTTGCATGAGCTTGACCATTTTTAACTAACATATACAAAGAATACTTATATTCACTTGGTTTCTTAGGATCGACTGTAGCAGCTGTAAAAAAAATTTGAATATTTATCTTACCTATATAATCACCCTTGTTAAATTCATTAGCTGGCGCTGAGGCAAGTCTTATTTGTTTTGTTTCATTATTAGTGCTAGATATTTTAACAATATCTATATAGTCATTATTACAAAGTGCTAGATAATCACCATTCTGCCATTGCTGAGTTTTGTCTAAATACAAACTTAAATTTAATGGTTTTTGCGTAAGTTCTGCAGATGAGTTTTCTGTTTTAACCATCAAGTAGTCTGTACCAGAATGGAATAAAAATTTTTGGTTAGAAGAATTTTTTAACAAATTTTCTATGGTCGATAACTTTCCTAATCTAACTGAATAATTATCGTAAAAAAACTTAAATCTACGAGAGTCTTCTCCAGTTCTATTGACATAAAGTTGATGATCTGATCCATATTTACATGATAAACCTGCATTTACAATAGCATCAGAAAGCACTTTCTGCGCTGAAATAACTTTTATATTTTGCTCAATATTAAGCTTTGCTTTTTGATAACTCCTTTTTGTAGACACATATATATTGACTGCCATCGTAATCACTATGATAGAAATAGTGATACCAACCATGAGCTCAACTAGCGTAAAGCCTGAAATCAGCCGATTCCTATGAATTTGACACATATTTCATAACTTCCTTAGAAACACAAATATCAAAATTCTTATTTTTAGCGATAAATTTAATCATTTTAGGATTACTAACTCTTTTCTGAAAAAAATAATCACTACTGACTGCCTTAGTATTAAATTTACCAGTTAAAACATAAATAGCTATTTTTTTATCTAACTCCTGTATTAGTTGTGTTTTCTTTTCTGCTATTACTGAAGTGGTTATCGAGGAATTTATTACCAAAAATGATGATGACAAAACAAACAAAATCAACCCTGATGAGATTATACTCTCAACCAAAGATATTCCTTTTTGTTTGTTAGTTTTATAGAACCTAAAGTTAACCATTTAATCATTTTTTCTTAATAAAATTTCTGCCATATACTAACACAGCTATTTTTTTAAGTCACTTTTTCATACTTTGAATTTTTGGCATCCTACTTAAGCTCTAGAATAACCTCTTCTAGAGAATTACCCTCAAACCTATACGGTCTAATATAAAAACTCTCCTGCTCCCATACATCATCTATTGTTGGCTGATGCCCAAATAAAGCAATTAACAAATCAATAACAGTATCTACTGGATATTCAGAAAGATCAACATCTGCTAATTTTTCTATTGCGTACACAGGTGCCTGAGACTTTATCAAGAATTTGTTATTCGCTAATGTTACCCATGGCTCTTTAACAAGATGGAATTCATCAGAGATTCTACCAATCATTATTGTTAATAAGTTATCTAACGTAATAAACCCTATAGGTTTATTTTTTTTATAGACTAATGCAAAGTGAGGCTTACCTTGCTGGAATTTTCGCAAAACATCAATTAATTGATCATGATGAGACACTTTTAATATCGGCCTTAAACTCTCTTGTCGTAAATCATTATCTAAGGCACATAGAATATCCTTTGTATGAATTACTCCAATAATATTACCTTTATCTCCTTGATAAACAGGGTATCTCGTATAAAGATTGTCTTTGACCACTTCGAGCTTTTGTCTAACTGATGAATCATAATCAATAACTACCATCTCTTCTATAGGCCTCATAGCATCGATTGCCTGTAGATGCGAAAACTCAACCATTCTTAATAAAATATCTCTATGCTCTTCTGTAAGAGGTTTTTTTAGGTGGCTACTTTTTAAAATAATTTTGACCTCATCTGTAGTATACCCATACTCAGCCTCTGCCACAGTGTCTAAATTAAATAACTTTAAAAGCTTGTTTGCTGTAATGTTTAATATCCAAATAAATGGAAACATTAACCAATAAAAAACATATAGAGGTATACAAGTAAGCAAGGATAGCCTTTCAGTTTGCCTGATAGCCATTGACTTAGGCATAAGCTCGCCGATCACTATATGCAGAAATGATATAATCGCAAACCCAATTGCAAAAGCAATAATTCTTGAAAGATTCCCTGTAACTCCAAAAAATACAAAAACTGGCTCTAATAGTTCAGAAAAGGCAGGTTCTCCAACCCATCCCAAACCTAATGAAGCTAGTGTTATACCAAATTGACAAGCAGAAAGATAGATATCTATATTGCTATGAACCTTGTAAAGTATTCTACCCTGTAATCCATTTCTCTTACTTAAAACCTCAACTTGCGAACTTCTTATCTTAACTAATGAAAATTCAGCTATAACAAAAAAAGCATTAAGAAGGACAAAACCAAAAGCCACAATCAAAAAAATAAGATTATCATACTCCATCATCAATATTACTCTAGTATTTCGCCCTACCTAATACTAACACACACAGTATAGTATTTAAAAAAAGCAATATACTTGGCAACATACATAACAAGTATAGATAAAAATCTACTTGGCTATAAAGCTTAGAAATAGAATATATTGCTATTGAAAGACCTAAAATAGAAAAGCTTAATTTACCAAAATTATCATAGATAACCTGAGTCCAGCCTTCAACCTTATCAAAAACCTTACTTGTTGGTTTCCAGCCTTGGGGTTTATTCAAATAGTAGTTAATCTCAGCTTTTATACCACACCAAAATACAAATGATGATAACATAAACATCGCTATATAAATCTGAGAAATTTTACTTATAAAATTACCTTTAATATCTCCATATAAATAATACCATACACTCAATATAACTAATGGGATAAGAGTAACATTTACTATTGATACAAAAGCTACATTACTTCTTGGAAAAAGCACTAATAATAATGCAAATATTGGAAAACCTGAAGCTACAACCTTAAAAAGTAAATACAACATATCAAGCTTAACTCTAAAATTCAGATTTGAGGAGCTTATTATCTTTGACATATACTTATGCATAACTTGCATACCACCAAAAGACCACCTTAACCACATTTTCTCAAATTCTTTGAGAGATGTAGGAACCCACTCACCTGTTTTAAGAAATATCGGCTTACTATTGAACCCTGCTTCATAACATCTAAATCCAGCAGCAATATCTTCTGTTACCATCACTTGAGATCTATAGTACTCTTCCCATTTAGATGTCGCTTGTAAGGCTTGCTTACTCCAAATACCATTATGCCCTTGATAGTTACAATATCCATATTTACCTACGAACTCGTTAAAATAGCGAATTGTATTTTGGAAGATACTGGCCACTTTTGTAACTAAATTAGTGCTATAGTTAGTACTTTCTATCAAGAAGCTAACAAAACCAAGCTTAGCGTCTTTTTTAAACTCCGGCAACCCCACTTTTAATGTACTTTTAGGTAACGTTGAGTCAGCATCTAAAAATAAAACATAGTCATAGCAAATATGCTCCATGGCAATATCAAGATTGCGTGGCTTAAATCCCTCTGTGCCTTTTCTATGGATAAATTTACAGCTAACGTCACCTTTCATATTATGTTTACTAACATAGTCTTGCCATTTTAAGAAGTCTGGATGATCTAAGTCACTGTTATCAACAATTATTATCTCAAATTTATCAGCAGGATAATCAAGCTGATACGCCGAATCAAAAGTTAACTTACAAACTTCAAAAGGTTCATTACGAGTAGTTATAACTACGGAGCATCCTAACTCTTGCTCAATTCCCTCATAGCTCGTACTTCTACCAAAAAAACTATCAATAAAGCAATGGATACTCAAAATAATTCTATATCCAAGTAAAAAAAAGGTAGGCAATAAAATACACAATATCAAGATGGATATGAAAGGATGAGAACCATAATCAACATTCAATATAGCTTTTGTCACAAATGTAACAAAAACAAAGCTCAAGCATACGTATACTATAGTTACAAAATTCAACCTGCGAGATTTAGATGTTACAAAAAGATAAATAACAAAACAACACAATAGTGACAACAAAGCTATACTTGCAAGATCTTCACCAGCTTGAGAAAGACCATAAAAAACTAGCAAGGCTGTTATAGATGATAACAGTTTTTTCATAAAAAATTACAGAATTCAAATGATGAGAATTTTACTTGAAAAAAGTAACTCTCACAATAAGTAATTATAATGATTGTTTATATTTTTGATATTCTAACTGCACAGACTCTTCAGGCTTAGATGTTAGTAAGCTAACCAATACTATACATATACTACTTAAAGTAAATCCTGGAACCATAGCATAAACTTTAAACCATCCTCCTAAATCACTAAACAGTGGCCAAATCAAAACAGTCAGCGACCCTACCAGAATCCCTGCAATGGCGCCTTTTTTATTCATCCTAGACCAAAATAGTGAAAAAATGACCACAGAACCAAATGAGCTACCAAGTCCGGCCCATGCAAAACCTACTAACTTTAAAATACTTGTCTCTGGATTATACGATAGTATAATCGCAAAAACTGTCACCAATAACACTACCAAGCGGCTAATATTAAGAAGTTCTTTATGGGAAGCATTCTTCCTAAGAAACTTCGCATACACATCAACAGAGAAAGCACTTGATAATGATAACAATTGCGCTGATGACGTACTCATCACCGCTGATAAAACTGCAGCAAGTAAGATTCCTTCCACCCAAGGGTTAAAAAATACTGCCGACAGTTTTAAGAATACAGATTCCGGATTAGTCAATCCATCACTATAATAAGCAGCTCCAAGAATACCTACACAAGCTGCTCCTATCAATGCTAAAATCATCCATATCATACAAATCCACATTGCTTGTGAAGTCTTATTTGGATCTTTTATTGCCATAAAACGCACAATTATATGTGGCTGACCAAAATATCCCAATCCCCACGCAAGTAACGATATTATAGTAATCAAAGGCACTCCTGAAGTAACATCATAAAAACCTTGAATTTTTATATTTGATAAATTATCTATAATATCCACACTGCCTAAATTGAAATAGACTACAGCTGGTACAACCAATAATGCCAGAAGCATTAAAGTTCCTTGGAAAAAATCAATCCAAGATATAGCTAAAAAACCACCAACACATGTATAAATAAATATAATTGTTGCCGTTAGCAGCAAAGCTTCATGATAAGAAATACCAAACATTGAGCTAAACAAAATACCACCTGATACAAACCCAGCGCCTGTGTATATCGTAAAAAAGATAACTACTACTATGGCTGTTAACGATCTTATTACTCCTTTATTATCATGAAACCTATTTTCAAAATATGCAGGAATTGTTATCGAATCTTTGGCAATTTCCGTGTAAATACGCAATCTCCTAGCGATAACTCCCCAGTTAACAAAGGCTCCTAATGTTAATCCTAATGGCAACCATATCTGGTTAAACCCCGAAGCCATGAATGCTCCCGGCAAAGCTAATAACAACCAAGATCCCATATCAGATGCGCCAGCACCTAACGCTGCTATTGGAGCACTCAAAGACCGCCCACCCAACATATAATCCGAAACTTTTTTTGTTTGAAAATATGAATATATTCCTATACTAAATATAATTAGAATATATATTATGAATGTAACCCAGAGTATACTATTTTGACTCATTTTCTAGTGACTATTTAAAAAATACATCCTATAAACTTAACATTTTCAAAAGTCATTTTAAAGTTTACTATGCAAGCTTAACAATATAAAGATTTACATATTGGATAATATATAAAATAGAATAATAGGAGTTTGAAGTAAGTTTAAGACATAAACTTCTCAACACCATCCTTAAAATCAAAGCTATGCTCTGCTGTGATATGTCTTACAGTCTTAGTTGTTGAACGCATAACCACACTATGAGTAACTGCATAAGACCCTCTACGAGTACTATTAACTCTCTTCACGCCTCTAAGCATATTACCATCTGTAACACCTGTAGCAGCAAAAACTATATCTCCTGATGCTAAATCATCAATATCGTACTTTTTATCAAGATCTGTAACGCCTAACCTATGCGCTCTCTGAACTTCTTCATCACTATGAAATTCAAGCCTAGCTTGCATTTGACCACCAAGACATTTAAGAGCTGCAGCTGAAAGAACTCCTTCAGGAGCTCCACCAGTACCAATAAATACATCAATACCTGATCCTTCCGTAGCTGTAGAAATAACTCCTGATACATCACCATCATCAATAAGCACAACTCTAGCACCACACTCACGTGCTTCTTTGATAATATGTTCATGACGAGGCCTATCCATAGTACAAACAACTAGCGCAGACATATGCACACCCTTAAACTCAGCAACCCTTCTTAGGTTCTCAGTAACTGAGTCATCCAAATCTACTATACCTTTAGGTGCATCAATACCACCAACAGCAATTTTTTGCATGTATACATCAGGAGCATTTAAAAAACCTCCTTTATCTGCTACAGCTAAAACTGTAAGCGCATTTGGGCCACCTTTAGATGTTATAGTTGTACCTTCTAGTGGATCTAAAGCTATATCAACCTCACAGCCACCTGCTCCAACCTTTTCTCCAATATATAGCATAGGAGCTTCGTCTAATTCACCTTCTCCAATAACAACAGTTCCGTCAATAGCTACTTCATTTAATGCCTTTCTCATCGCATCAACAGCTGCTTGGTCTGCAGCAATTTTATCGCCTCTACCCATCTGACTCCATGATGCTAAAGCTGCTAGCTCAGTGACTCTTACTGCTTCTAGTGCTACATTTCTATTCATTTGCTTTGGTCCTTTTTTGTTTTATAGTTCATCTACGGTTGGTATTAAAAATTTTTCTACCTCATCTTTCAACTGTATAAGCTTACCATGAAAAAAATGTCCAACCTCATTCATTTTAACTAATGTTAAATCTGATTTAACTGTTTTAAGAGTAAAATCAAACACAGAATTAGGATTTACGGTATCATCATCTATTCCCTGTACAACAAGCCAAGGAATGTTATTAGGCTCACCAAACTTAGTCAAATCAAACCTGTCAACAGCTGGCGCTATGGTTACTAGACCCACAACATTATCAAGTTTATTCAAACCCATATAAGCTATAGCTCCACCAAATGAAAAACCGCACAATATGATTTTTTTGAAAGAAGTATTTTCCTTAATCCATTTACAGACAGAAAGAAGATCTTCCAACTCACCAACCCCCTCTCCATACTCTCCTTGACTATCTCCAACACCTCTATAATTAAATCTATATGACTCAATATTTAATGTCTTCATAGCTCTAGAAAGAGTTGTCACAACCTTATTGTGCATACTGCCTTGATATAACGGATGAGGGTGACATATAACTGCTACAATTCCTTGATTAGCACCTTTGACTTTATCATAGACTGCTTCAACTCGGCCAGCCCTGCCTTGAATAAAAAAAGTGTTCATAATGCTACAACTACGACTCCCTTGAAAGATCACAATCCTCAAGTTTTATTAGTTTTGTTTTTTTGATTATTTTATATGCAAAATATAGTATCACAAATGCAAAGAAACCTACATAAGTTGATAGAAACTCAATTATAACACTAGACCAACTTCTACCCTCCATAGTCAGCATAGTTGCTCCTTGACCAACTATTACGATAGAAACCAAAATTAATGCAATAATCGGAGCCCAAGGGAAGAACTTCGCAACAAATGGTAAATCATTCAAGCTCTTACCTTGTTTAATATATGCTCTTCTAAAGCGATAGTGGCTCAAGGCAATTGTGAACCAAGCTATAAAACCAGCTAAGCTTGATACATTAACTAACCATGTAAATATTTTCCCACTTCCGACAAATGATACAAAAAAGAACGAACTACCAATTAAAGCTGTAATTAAAAGAGCAATTATTGGCGTGCCTTTTGAATTAGTAGTTGCAAAAAACTGAGGGGCTTGCTTAATCTTACCCAAATGCCATAAGACCCTAGTCGCACTATACATACTAGCATTACATGCTGATATTATCGCAGTAAGAATAATCACATTCATAATAGTAGCTGCTGAGCTTAAGCCAACGCTCTCAAAAACCATTGTAAATGGACTAACCGAGACATCATCTCCAGCACTAGACTGTATCAAAGAAGGATTATTATATGGAATCAAGAAACTAATTATCACTACTGCTAATATATAAAATATAAACAAACGCCAAAAAGTTTGTTTAATAGCTTTAGGAATAGACGTATCAGGATCTTTAGCTTCACCAGCTGTCACACCTATAAGCTCACTCCCTTGAAATGAAAATCCGGCAATCATAAATACAGAGATAAATCCCCACCAGCCATTATGAAATGGTGCATCGCCTATACGCCAATTTTCAAAACCTACACTGCCATGATTTCCAACCATACCAAGAATCGATAAGAAACCAACTATAATAAATATAATAACTGTTGAAACTTTGATAAATGATAACCAATACTCAACCTCACCGTACACTTTCACTGAGAATATATTCAAAGCGAATACGAGCACAAAGAAAAATGCACTCCATAATAATATAGAGCTTCCTGGAAACCAGTACTGCATAATTATCGCAGCTGCAATTACTTCAGTTGCCACGGTTATCGCCCAATTAAACCAATAACTCCAACCTGTACTGAAACCCAAAGCAGGATCAACATAGCGAGTTGCATACTCACAAAATGTTCCACTAACAGGACTATGAGCTGCCATCTCACCAAGACTAGCCATTAAAAAATATACCATTATTGCAATTATGACATACGCTAAAACAGTACCTCCAGGCCCTGCATCGGCTATGGCCCCACCAAGTGCTACAAATAAACCTGTCCCTATACAGCCGCCCAAGGCTATCATTGACATATGACGAGTATGTAATCCACGTTTAAGCTTTTGTGACATCTATTATTTTTCTCTCCCATAGGCAATATTAAAAAATCAAAGAGGCAAATTAATAAGCTACTCTTTACAATTAGGTCGGTATCTAGGAAATTTAAGATTTTTTTAGAGCGATTAAATAGTTAGAAAGTTAGAGATAAAACAATGCTTCTCTATATATTCCAAACCTCTGCCATAAAAATAAAACCTAAATCCATAATACTGCTCCAACCAATATCTTCAATCTTCAATTATGTATGTTTATAACCTATAAATCAACGTTATTTTTCCGGTACATAATTGCATAAACAATCCATGTACATATATAAACGAATACTCCACAGAACACCACATCACTAAAGAAATGGCCTCCTTGTGCTATTCTCATCAACCCTAGACCACCTCCGGCTAATATTGCAGCAGTAAATACTATGGCTTTTTTTCTACGTGTAGCAACCAGTGGCATAAATGCAAATATCCAAAAGCCCATCGAAGCATCACCACACACAAAAGAGCAGTTCTTATCACACTGTGATGATATCACAAACGGGGGTTGAAAGACCTTATCACCACTGAATTCCTGAACCATAACTGGTCTAGGTCTACCCCAGTGATCCTTGAATACATAATTGACAACCAAACCTGGTCCAATCCATAAGCAAACAGCCACAAAAAATATAGCCTTTCTAGCCTTAATCTTAAGCTTATCTATGAAAAGGGACCCCAACAAAAATAAAATAACAGCTATAGAAAAAAATATTGGAAAAAATCTCGCAAACCAGTGAAGAAAACCCAAAAAACCATCATAACCACCCGTAAATTGGTGCATAGATGAATCATAAAAATAGCCTGCTATTTGTATGTCAAGATGTGGAAATATTAAAAAAAATACCCACGCAAAAAAGCAAACTATAAAACCCAATACGATATGAAATCTAGCCAAATCTTGTCCCTTTAATACTTATGCTTGATAAATTAGTAGTATAGTCTAACATTTTTAGAGTTTTTTTTGTTAGAATTATGAATTGGTTTTTATCATTAATTTTTAAACATTTTACAAAATCATGGCTGACAACAATATAAACAAAACAAATCATGCGGTAGGTAGGCTTAAGATAACTCTCATAGTTATATTAACCGCGATAATAGTATATCTATTCATAGCACTATTTAGCTTTAATATAAATGATCCAGGCTGGAGCAGTATTTCTTCTGAAACTACAATCAAGAACTATGCAGGTCCTGTCGGAGCTTACATATCTAGTTTTATACTCGCAATTTTTGGAATTATTGGCTTCATTCTGCCTTTTCTGCTTATCGATTTTGTTAGGATTCTTCTGCTAAAAAGAAAACAAGAAAGCCTCAGCTACTTGATGTTCACGATCAAAACAGTTGGAATCATTACCTTTATACTCTCTTGTTGTGGGTTATCTGAACTTTATCTTAATTTTTTTAACTACTGGGTGCCCCAGCGTTCAGGAGGAATCTTAGGATATGAAACAGCAAAATTTGTTATAAAATATTTAGGTTCCGTAGGTGGGACATTTACATTACTAATATCACTATTTGTTGGTTTAATACTATATTCAGGCACAACATGGATTTATATATTCAAAAACATAGCTATGTTTTTGGGCAGAGCCTTGAACTACTTATCAAAAGCTAAACCTAAAAATGATAAAGATATACCTGACATAAATGATTTT
This sequence comes from Francisella salimarina, assembly GCF_007923265.1. Lineage (NCBI taxonomy): Bacteria > Pseudomonadati > Pseudomonadota > Gammaproteobacteria > Thiotrichales > Francisellaceae > Francisella > Francisella salimarina. The sequence goes on along the minus strand of NZ_VOJA01000004.1, from coordinate 366,390 downwards.
GACGCATTCGAAGGAAAAACAAACTCAACAAAAAACCTTGAAAAAAATAATTCAAATGAATTACCTGTTGATATAAAAAAGGATAATTCTCCAAAAAAGAATGATAATTTCCGTGAAGTTCTAGAAAATACAGATATTGATAACGAACTTTCATTCAAAGATCCTAAAAAAGATTTGAATAAAACAGCTTCAATAGAACAAGAACCTATCTTGGACCTTGATATCGATTTTGATGACGTCAAAGCTGAGGAGTCTTCCCCCTCAAATAGAATGACTAAAGAAGATCTAAGAGAAATTACACGCACTCAAACTGTTACCAAGCCTCTAAAAAAGTCTAGTTTACCATCACTGGATCTACTTACAGAACCCGAGCCAAAGCAAACTGTTATTTCACAGACACAGCTTAATGAAACATCATCTTTACTAGAGCAAACATTAAATGACTTTAACATAAATGCTAAGGTAGTCGCCGCTTATCCTGGTCCTGTAATTACCAGATACGAGATAGATTTAGCAAGAGGTACAAAAGTTAGCAAACTTACCAATATTGCTCAAGACTTAGCTAGAGCCTTATCAACTACAGCTGTTAGAGTTGTAGAGGTTATACCAGGTAAGCCTTATGTAGGTTTAGAATTACCAAATCCAACTAGACAGATGGTACGTATCAAGGAAGTACTTGCCTCACCTGAATTCATGAAGTCAAAAGCACCTACCTTAATGGGAATAGGTGTCGATATATCCGGTAAGCCAACTTTTGCTGAACTTGCTAAGATGCCTCATTTACTAGTAGCTGGTACAACAGGATCTGGTAAGTCTGTTGGTGTTAATGCGATGATTCTCAGTATGCTATACAAATGTAGCCCTGATGAGCTTAAATTTATTATGATTGATCCTAAGATGCTTGAGCTTTCTATCTATGATGGCATACCTCACCTACTAACACCAGTTGTTACAGATATGACAGAAGCTGCTAACTCTTTGCGTTGGTGTGTTAAAGAGATGGAGCGTCGCTATGCGCTAATGTCTGCTGCTGGAGTTAGAAATATCGCATTACTTAATGATAAAATTGAGCAGGCAGAAAAAGCTGGCAGACCTCTCAAAGATACAATGTTCATCAAAATGAATCCAGAAAGAGCTCACGAGGCTCCAACTCTTACAAAAATGCCATACATTGTAGTTGTTGCAGATGAATTTGCCGATATGATTATGGTTGTCGGTAAGAAAGTTGAGGAGCTAATTGCAAGACTCGCACAGAAAGCTCGTGCTGCAGGTATCCATATCATTTTAGCAACTCAAAGACCTTCTGTTGATGTTGTAACAGGATTAATCAAAGCAAACATTCCAACAAGAATGTCATTCCAAGTATCTTCAAGGATTGACTCTAGAACAATCCTTGACCAGCAAGGTGCTGAGCAACTTCTTGGACAAGGTGATATGCTCTATTTAAAGCCGGGCTTTGGAGCTCCTATGCGTATTCATGGTGCTTTTGTTGATGATAATGAAGTACATAGAGTAGTAGAATCATGGAAGGAGTATGGCGAACCTGACTATGTACAAGATATTTTAGAAGCCTCTGAGGATGCTGATAATGGTAGTGGTGGCTCTAGCAATGGTAGCGGAGACAGCGAAGATCCACTATATAATGAGGCTGTAGAAATTGTTATCAAAACACAAAAAGCTTCTATATCGGCTGTCCAACGTAAATTAAAGATAGGTTATAACCGTTCTGCAAGGCTGATGGAAGAAATGGAAGAAAACGGTATTGTTTCAGAAATGAATCAAAATGGTATGCGCGAAGTTCTAATTAAAAGAGACTCTTAAATGAAAAAAATAACTTTACTCCTAACTCTTATATTTGGCATCAACTATAGTTTTGCTAATGCTAGTGATGATCTTATAAATAAAATCAAAAACATTCACTCAATGACTGCAAGCTTTGATCAAAAACTCATTAATGGTGGAAGAGCTAGCGATAATATTAGTTCAAAAGGCTATATGAGTTTAAAAAAGCCTAAGTTCTTCAGGTGGATAACTACTTCTCCTAATAATCAAGAAATCATCTCAAATGGATCAAAGCTTTGGATATATGATGGCGACTTAGAACAGGTTATCATAAAGAAAGTATCTAATAATATAGCTCAATTCCCTTATCTTATTTTGCTTTCTAAAAACACTGACAATATAAATAAACTGTTTACTGTTAAAGAGCTCGACAAGAACACATACCTACTAAAACCCAAGAATGATCAAATGATTGATAGTATACAAATTAAATTCTCTAATAATGAAAATCTTGAATACCTAGCTATATCAACATCTTTGAATCAATTTACTAAAATCTCTTTCTCAGATGTGAAAACCGATATTGACATAGATAATACTAAATTTGACTTCGACATCCCTAAAGATACTGATGTAATTGATGAAACTAAAGATTGATAGTTTTATTTTATATACTTCTTAAAAATCACTCTAAAGAAAAAATAGTAGTAAGCAGCTAGCAACACCGGCAATGAAGTAATCCATACAAAAGATACTACCTGAGTCAAACTATGCACTCTTATAACATCTAAAATTTTAAAAAATATTGTTGAATTTTGCACTCTAGCAAACACATAACTATAAATTGCAACACCAATAAAAAAAGTTATAACAAAAACAATCAGCAGCAATATTTTTATAAAAAAACTTTTATTTAACATTATTTCATATCCTACTTTTAGTTAACCAACAGTCTTACAAGCGACACTTTTAAAACCATAAAAATCAGCATAAGCTTGATTATTATAAAGATCTTTATTAGGTGTAATATCATCAATAAAAACAGTTGGTGATATATAATCAACTATACACGGTAATGTTGGATCAGCAACTCCCGAATGTTGATATTGTTCTACTAAAACATCACGCTTTTGCTCGAAGTTATAAAAAAACAAGCTCATACTAAATATTAAATATAATTGTGCTACCAACAATAACACAAATATCGGACTTAGCTTTTTGAGAGCTACATATAGTTTAATAACAAATAAACTACTATGACTATAAATTTGCATATAAGCAGCCATAAAAAATATCGCATAATAAATAAGTAATACTCTTTGATTTAGATCGTATGACTTTGCCACTGGCACTAATACAAACAGTGATAATACAAGTGCTGCAGAATATACAACTATTGATAGTTTTTTGAAATTTTTATTAGTGAAAGCTAATATTAAAAAGATCACAATCATAATCAACAGTATAAGCGTATACTGTGGCGTAAATATTAGCTCACTTATCAAGCGAGTAACATTTTGCAATAGTGATGACTGAACTCCTGATGATAAATGATCTAACCTTGCATAGTTTCCAGGTGCTGTTATTAATACAATCCCTCCGACTCCACACGCCACAAAAAAAGCAACAAGCGTATCGTTTATAACTTTCTTTGTTAGCACTCTTTCAAAAAAGTATGCTAGACAAAGTAAAATACTGACACATACAAATATCTCATTATATAAACCAATAATCGAGCCAATAAATAAGCCAAGCAACATACTATTTTTATTTTTGACTATAGAGAAATAGTATAAAACAGTAAGTAATGTTAATCCCCAAAAGTACTGAATAGCTCCTGTTTTCCATAGGATATTTGCCATAAACCCTGTTTGATAAAAGACAAAAACAAAGAAAAAACTATATATAACAAAATCTTTAGATAATATTCTACCTCGATCATAAGTGACTATTTTGAAGGTCAGCAACATGAATATATAAAATGCTATCGAATTAACCACATTGACTATAAATAGTGACAAAGTTATATATGTTTTACTCATCAGGAAGTAGATTAAAGCCTGAGCAGAAACTCTGCCTGTCCAAGTAAAATAATCAGCCTGAATAGAGTGAACCATAATTATTAAACCCTTTGCCAGGGTATCCGTATTAGCTCTACCAAAATCATCTGCTCTCATTGGTTGCAGATAATTTAGAAGCAAAAAAAATGCAACTATAAAAACCGATATAGTAGCGATAATAAAATAATTCTTTTTCATAACTTACTAATAATCAAAAAAGGTACACAAATGTATCATAAGTGTATTATATTTGGGATACTAATAAAAGCTGATTGTAAAAGTAGAACTAACTAAGAGTGTATTAAGTTGCTTTTATAAAAGAACTAACCATCAAGAAAATCTGTCTTAGGCTTAGCTTCTCTTTTGTAGATATTTCTGTGCTTTAATATTTCTTTTTTTTGTGATTCCGACTTCTGTGGGTTAGCTTTATCGAATTCCTGTAAAAACTGGTCTATTTCACTCACATAGGCTCTATCTTTTTTGTTATCGAACAAGTGAGCCAAACGCAATATAAGCTTCATCATACTACGACTTCTCCTAAAATACTAAATATAAATTATCTTGTAGCTTGTGTGTAATTATACTAAACTAAACATCAAAGTCATATACAAAACATTAAGCTTTTAAGTATTAGCAGATTATGTTGAGTCAAAAACCAAAGATAATTGGTATATTCTTAATGTTTTTAAGCATCACTATGCTTAGTCCATTATTAGTTGACTACATATATGCTGAAAAAAATGCCTATCCTTATATTTTAAGCTTTGCTGTGACCTTTTCATGTGGCTTCTTTTTATGGTTTATCTCCAGGAACACCCAAAAAAAACTTTCGAATAGAGATGGGTTTTTGATAGTAACTTTAGTTTGGATGTTTGTGACTGTATTCGGTGCTATTCCTTATATGTCATTTCCTGGCTTAAACCTCTCATTCACTGATGCTGTATTTGAATCAGTCTCTGGCTTTACAACTACGGGTGGTACTGTAATTGAAGGACTAGACAAACTACCACACAGTATACTATTTTATCGTCAACAAACTGAATTTTTTGGCGGTATGGGGATTATCGTTTTGTCAGTTGCCATCTTACCACTTTTAGGTGTAGGTGGTATGCAGCTATATAAAGCTGAAATATCTGGACAATGGAAAGATGACAAAATCGCTCCAAAAATTTCAAGTACTGCCAAAGCTCTATGGCTAGTATATCTATTGCTAACATTCCTATGCTTTATTTCTTATTTATTAGTTGGCGTAGATCCCTTTAATGCTATATGCTACACATTCTCAACTGTATCTACAGGAGGATTTGCTCCATCTGACTCAAGTATGGCTGATAAGCCTTTTGGAATGATTCTAGTTTGTGGTATTTTTCTTTTCTTAGGTGCTACTAGTTTCAAAGCACACTATATAGCTTTATCAAAATTCAAGATAAGTCACTATTTCAAAAATGTTGAATTTAAAGCATATTTTTATTTTATATTTTTTGCGTCTTTTATAGTATGTATAACCATGATTGCCCACACTGATGACTTGTCTAATATTTTTAGCATAGTTACAAATAGTATTTTTCAAGTGATATCAATATCATCTAGTGCTGGTTTTGTTTCTGATACAAACTACTACTTATGGCCTAGTTTCTTACCAATAATGCTAATGTTTATTGGAATAATTGGTGGTTGTGGTGGCTCAACCGCTGGTGGCTTGAAGATGATTCGTGCAATTCTTTTTAAGGAAAAAGCTATTCTAGAAGCTAAAAGAGTAATTCACCCTCAAGGAGTATTTACTGTTAAGCTTGGTGACATCCATATCTCTGAGCAAGCTCTAAATAGAGTATCAGGATTTATTTCCGTCTATATTATAATTTTTGCTGGTGGCTGGTTAGCTTTATTAGGTTGCGGTCTAGACGTCACTACAGCATTCTCCACTATCGCAACTACGCTATCAAATGTCGGTCCAGGTTTAGGAGAAATAGGCTCTAATTTCAAGAACCTTCCCAAAGAAGCTCTATGGATATGTGATTTTGCAATGATTGCAGGACGTCTTGAGATATTTACTATTTTAGTATTATTCATGCCAGATTTTTGGAGAAAATAGAGCTAGAGTCCTCCAGAAGCAACCAAATAAGACAGATTCCCTATTTTGTCGTACTCAGTATTATTAGCATAGACAACAATTTTATAATCAATATTAGAATCTTCACCCTTACATTCAAGCTTCAGTAACTCATTACTACCTGACAAGTATGATTCAAAAGAACTTGTTTTGCTAATCTCTTCTTTTTTGCCATCTTTATTCATAGTGTAAATAAACTTACAGCCATAATTATCGCCAATATATACGTTAACCAAAAACTGAGTGGGCTTTTTGTCAAGAATATTGTAAATACCTCTAGGTGTATTTTCGAACTTAAAGCCGTATATATTATAAGCTATCTGTTTTTTCTTTGAATAACCATGTTTTATGACAGGAAGCGGTTGACCTTGATAGCCATCATCAGTTGCACAACTGGTTAGTAGCACAAAAAATACCGATAAAACCGAAACTATTAAAAAATTTTTAGAGAAAATTTTATTTATTTTTGAATTCACAACATAATATAAATTAGTAATTCATACGTAAAAGAATAAACTTAAAAGACAAAAGAGGCAATAATTTACGGTGATTTAAAATGATTTAAGAATTTATTCTTCTATATCTACTTTTTCTTCTTGCTGCTGCTTTTTGTATTCGTAATAATCTTTCATAGTCAAACCTTTTGCTCTAAACTCAGCTTTCTCAGCAATCTCATCAAGACGTTTTTTAGAGTACTCAACATGCTCAGGAGCATAATCCTCAACCGGTTGACCTTGTAGATTAAATCTCTGTTTAAGCTCAAAAACAGCTCTATGATAGCGTGTATCACCAACATATCGGCGCAATACATTTCTAAGAACCATTTTATCTACAGGAGCGAAATGCTCATTTTGATAAATTATTTCAATTTCTTCGCTTATACCAATTTTTAGTGGCTTTTTATTGATCGGATCAAAACATTTTGGAAAACGATGACATAGCCACTTAAACAGCTTAGCTTCTTCTTTTTGTCTTTCTTTTTCAACATCAACAGTAACTACAATTTCTTGAGCATCTTCTAATTGAGGATTCTGTAGCTCATTTACTGTCTTATTGTTTATCCTATGACCATATTGTGGAATACGTATAAAAGAGGTATCTCTATCTTCTACTTTCTTAGCAGGAGCTTTAGGAGTATTTTTACTCTTAGAGATATTCTTATCTCTAGCTTGCTTCATTCTAGAAGTCTTCTCTTCTATCTTAGATGACCCACCTAACAATGATTGTAACAATGAAAAATCGTTTAATTTGTTTCTACCTTCAGACATTTCTTATTTTATTAATAGTTATATAGGGTAAACCCTGTGTATACTTGGTTTATATCGTACTACAAAACTAATATATTTAGCAAGTAATAAAACATCAGTAATATTTTTTTTAACATCGATATGAATTAATATTGACAATTTAACTAAATTACATATAATATCAATCATCTTTTGTGGCTATGTAGCTCAGTTGGTTAGAGCACAGCATTCATAATGCTGGGGTCGGTGGTTCAAGTCCACTCATAGCTACCACTTATTTTCCCCAACAAAATATTTTCAGATTATAAAGTTAATATCTACTTCTTGTTTATATTTTTTGATTTCAATATGTAACTTAGAAAAGCTAAGATAGACATACAGAATATAGTTATTACAAGAACAAAAGTATTAATACCAAATAATTTACCAATAAATGAAGCACATAAACCTGAAAAACCAATCTGAGCAAAACCAACTAGTCCAGAGGCTACTCCTGATTTATCTTTAAATATATTTATTGCAGAAGCTATCCCCAACGGTAAGACTATGCCGTTTGATATTGAAACAATGGACATTGGTATTATTATTTCAAAAGCATAATTCATACTCGACAAAAAATAAAAAGCTGTAAACAATACTCCACCAATTAAGAAAGATAGCAACCCAATATAAAATACTTTTTCACTCCCCCAAATATTTATTACTTTCTTACTAAAAAAATTTCCTAAATAAATCATTATCGCAAGAGGTATATAAAAGTATCCAACAGTATATTGTGAATAACCCATTTGATTAAACAAAAAAGTCGACTGGGATAAATATGTAAACCATGCACCATATAATAAACATACAGGAATAAGATAACTCAAAAAAGCATAGTTTGATATCAGTAAAGGATAATCATGAAAAATATATATTATCTTCTTTTGCTCTCTATTATGATTCGTTTCTTTCAAGAATAGAAAACTTATAATGAATAATACTATGCCATATATTGCGACAAACTCAAAAGTTGCTTGCCACCCTAGAAAACTAGAAATATATCCACCAATTAATGGGGCTATTGCAGGTGAGATTGCAACTATTGGATAAATTATATTATATATTTTTGTTGCCTCACTGAGATTAAATTGGTCACTAATAGTTGCCCTTCCAACAACCAAACCTGCAGAAGCTCCTATCGCTTGAACAAATCTACATATTATCAGCACATGTACAGAAGAAGATAAACCACAGCAAATAGAAGCAATCGTATATATACCAAAACCTATTAATAAAGTCTTACGGCGTCCATAAATATCAGATAAAAAACCTATAAATATCTGAGATATAGCAAGTCCAAATAAGTAAACTCCCAATGTTAACTGTAATGACGAACTAGTTGTTGATAAAGCTTTTGATAAACTAGGCATCGCTGGCACATATATATCGGAAGCTAATAATCCCATGCTACTCATCATAGCCAAGATGACCATATACCTAAAAAAGTATTTTTTGTCTTTTATATACATTTTTTTTAAAATACTCCTAACTTATTTAACCCAAATCTATCGCAAGTAAGCTATTTGCAACTCTAGGAAATCCTGCAAATGGAGATACTAATAGTAAAGTTTCAACTATCATATCTTTAGAAGCACCAAGATTAATAGCAGCTTCTAGATGCGACTGCACTTGTGCTTGGCAGTCACCTATTGCACAACATACAGCAATTGTAATTAATTCTTTTGTCAGCATAGACATCTCAGTATCTCTAGCAAAAATACTTTCAAATGCAAAATCAAAAGTTAACTTTGAGAAATCTGGGGCTATTTTCGATAAAGCTTTAATCAACTGTTCTCCAGCATGTTTACCATGTAACTGATTAAATAATTCTCTACCATCTTTACTAAAGTTTTCACCATTAATTAAATTCCTAAAACCTAGTGATGATTTAGTAGGTATAAAATCCTTAATATCAAAATCACCTATGTCATTTAAATAAAAAGGATCATTTCTAACATATTCTTTTGCTGACTCAAGATCCATTACTGAAATGATGAACCCTCCGGAGCGGTTATTATAAGGGCCTGATGCCAAAATTAACCCATCATCATAAAACTTTGAAAGATAATCCATGTGTGACTGTCTATATTTATCCACAATATCTAAACTTTTCTTATATTCAACATTTATCAATATCATCTTTTATCCTAATTACTCATGTTTCAAATTAACATAGAAATATTACAATGATTCTTATATGATATTAATAATCAAAATATAGAAACACTGATATCAAAAAAGAATCAATGAAAATAGAAATTTTACACTATAAAATTTTTGATAAACTCGCACATACTCTGAATTTCAGACAAGCCGCAAAAGAATTAAACCTATCGATATCAGTAGTATCTAAAAAAATTAAAGAACTAGAAACATATTACAACTCCACTCTCTTTTACAGAAATACAAGATCAGTTTTTTTAACCGAAACAGGTATCAGTATATTACCAAGAATCAAAGAGCTTATACTTATTGAAGATCAAATCAAAACAGATCTTAACACTAATTACCAATTTATAGGAAATTTAAAAATAGGCATTCCTTTTTCATTTTTTGAATCAATTCTTGATAAAGTAAAGCTTTATACAACAAATAATGAAAATGTTTTTGTTGAGTGGAAAATTGGAAACTACTTAAATAGATTATACGATGAAAATTTTGATGCTATTATTTTCTGTGGAACTCTACCAGATGGTGACTTCTATGCAAAGAAAATAGGAGAATGGAAAAAAGTTGTATGCGCTTCACCTGATTTCCTCAAAAGTTATGGGACACCAAGCAGTCCAAAAGACCTAGTAAATTATCAATGCTTAGACCACTATCAAAACTTCAAATCTACTTGGGGAATATCTGGTAAAGAATATAGCATAAATTTAAAACAAAAATGCTCTTTCTCTAGACTATTAACCAGTATGGCAATTAACTCACTAGGAATAGTTTATCTCCCATCATTTACTGTAGATGATACAATACAAAAAGGAGAGCTTGTAGAAATTTTTGAAAAATATACCTCTCAGAGGTTTGACATTTTCTTAGTGTCTAAAAAGCCTTTTTCAGAAAGTAGAAAAACTCAGGAAATTTTAAACATGCTTTTATGAGTATCTTTTTCCTATATAAAGCCTATATTCCCAAACCATCTAAAAAAGTAGCTATATCATAAACAGTATTTTGCTCACTAAGCTCATTTGAATGAAGTGATATTCTAAAGTATTTGAGCACTCCGGCAATGGGTGCCCCACCAACAGGTCTGCCTGATGGTGTTTGATTATAAAATACAAAATCAACTCTTTTAGGGTTAAATGTTTCGATATTTTCCAAAACATATTCAAAACCAGACCTTGGTAAAAACACTCTCTTAGTGTTCAAAATGTAATACCAGCTATTATTAAAATATGAATATTTTCCTTCTGTATAATCTTTTGGAGGGGTGTAAAAACTCTCCAATCCCAGAAAGTTGGGATTTTCTATAAATTCTGACTTATATAGGGCATGTAAGGCCGTATTAACACAATCATAAGATATTCCACCAGTATCTCCAGAGGTGCGCATATATTCTAAATCTCTACCTATTACCTCAGCCATTTTTTTAATTTTATCCTTATCTACACCATATACCAAAAGAGTATACGTAGGTCTATAGTTCTGCTGACCTTGTGATAAATGTCCAAAATAATCTTCATAAGAAACCTTTGCTGGCATCATTAGTTTCTTATTCTTAGTAGTATAAAAATTATAAAAGCTAAAATTCTCGAGCTGTCCATGTTTAACAGTTGCTTCACCTAAAACAAAATGTCCTCCAACTGTAACTAGATCATCGCCTTGACGACCCGACAAAGAAATAATCAAAACATGATCACCATTTTTAACTTTTGCATCATCAAATAAAGTAGCCTTAAATGGCTCTAGATTTTTACTAAGAGCATCTTCCATTAAAGTATCTGTCACAAACTCTACATAATCCTCTTCGATAAGTTTTTTATAGTTACTATCTAAAGGGAAGAGGTTATTTATACTCTCAAAAACATTACTAATCACAATCGCTGATATGTAAAGGACCCCATGATCAAATTCAGCTATAACATTAACTTTCTTATTAAGATAGTAGTCTATGGATTTTTGATCAAAATGATTACCCCTAAAATCAACTGCTTCTATAAATTTAACAGGAATATCTTGATCACCAACCTTCAAATATAGGTCACGATTTTGTCTAACCAAAACACCTGTTAGTCGCTCGCTCCCACTAATAGCAGTCGGAACATCATTAATATACAAAGCATTATCATTAATTTGGTTTTGATTATCTATGAATACCAACGTATCAAGATAAGCCATACTTTTTGATTCACCCAAAACACTTGAACTACCTAGTACACTATACTCTCTATCTTTTGTTACAAGCTTCAGATTTTCATTCTGTAAACTTAGTTTACCTATGAGTGCCCATGAATAATTTGATTCCATAAGTAATAAGAAACAAATAAATAATCTACATAAAATTCTTTTCATGTCGTTTATAAACCTAAAAATCATAAATATAAATAAGGGATTTAACTACCTAAAAAGGCTTGTGCTATCATAGCACAATTTCTCAAGAAATATAGTTACAAAAAGTTTAGATATCTTTAACAGCAGATAACGCACTTATCATTTCTGATGTTAGATTATTGAAGCCTTTTGGAGAATTTGGAGTAAAGATTACATTTGATTTACCTGATTTTGTCATATTCTCTAAGGTATCTAAATATTGATACATCATTACTAAAGATGAAATATATTCAGAAGAAATATTTCCTCCAGTACCCTCTTTGACATCTTCTATCGATACACGCAAACCTCTTGCTATTGCTTTACGCTGCTCTGCTATACCTTCACCAAGTAGCTTCATTGACTCTTTTTGCCCTTCTGCTTCTTTGATTTTGATAAGCTTCTCTGCTTCTGCTTTTGCTTTTGTAGCCTCAAGCTGTCTTTGCGCAGCATTAATCTCATTCATCGAACGCTTAACATTTTCCTCAGGATTAATATCAACAACTAATGACTTAATTATCGTATATCCATAAGTACTCATTTCTTCTGATAACTCTTTCTTAATATCTAGTGCTATTGCATCTTTATTTTCAAAAGACTCATCCAAACTCATACGCGGTAGTGATGATCTAATCACATCAAAAACATACGACTCCATTTGCGCTCTGGCATTTGTTAGCTTGTAAAAAGCATCCACAGCCTTCGACTCTTCAACTAGAAACTGTACAGAAACTTTCATGTGTACAAATACATTATCTCTTGTTTTGGTCTCTGCAACTATATCAAGCTGTTGTACCCTCAAACTGACTCTACCAGCTATTCTTTCAATAAAAGGTATTCTAAAATTAAGTCCAGCGCGCTGGATTCTAACAAACTTACCAAATCTCTCTATCACATTTACTGACTGAGTCTCAACTATACTTATTGAGAAAGCCAATAAGAATATAGAAACTATTACCAAAAATATCAAAAAAAACATAACATCTCCTCTTATACCTTATATAAACTATGACTGTGGAAAATCTACTATTATAGTATAGTTATCTTTACCATCTTTTTGCCAAACAAGTAAATCGTGACCTGTAACAACCTTACCATCAGAGCCATCCCATATAAACTTTAATATAACTAACTGATGATTCTCATCAAGGTTTCGACAATACTCATAGTTAAGTTTTAACTTACCCATATCTCTTTTGCCAGCTTTATTTGCGGCAAATCCATCAAGATAATGCTTTAACACAGCATCTTTACTTGTATAAGTTTTACCTCCACTCATATACATAAAATCATCATCATAGAATGATACAACTTTATCAAGGTCAGCCGCATCCCAGGCTTGCTCCATTTGCTTAGCTTTATCTCTTATTATAGTAAAGCTTTTATCAGCACAATCTGCAGCAGTTGCACTCAAAGCAACCAACATCGCAGATATTATCATCAGTATTTTCTTCATATATGCTCCTAATCTAAAAGTGATAATACTGTCACATCTTTTGTTAAAATCTCAGGATGTTCCTCGAACGGTCGAAAACATTCAAAATGTAATATGATTTTATGAGGTACTTTCCTAAACTTTTTAGTGAGTTTAAGTTTAAAATTATCCATACCAGCCCATTTTGATTTTTCAACATTAACACTCTCATGGGTATAGCCACTATCATCTATATAATCATAATCTGGTGGAATAAGAAACCATCTATATCCATCTATCGAATCTACGGGTAACTCAACATTAAAAGTATAGTGCCTACTATCTAGAATGATTGGTTTTGTATATATCTTTTCTATATCTGCTTGAGTCATTTCTGCCAATCCTAAGCAAGGAAGAAGCAACAAAAACACTAGTATTTTATACATTTTCTAAGTTTAAGCTTACTACCCATATAAAATTATTATATACACAAAAGCACTCTAAATGCATAAATTTGTTCTAATGTATTTTACTAATTATCTAACAATATGATTTGATAGATATCTATATTTCTAGGTATTTTGAGTATATAATTATTGCTGTTATAAATACACATGACAATTTTTAATAAAATGGCTTTGGAAAAATTTGAACTTGAACTAGTTTCATTTAAAGATATTACAGACAATGTTAGACATTTCGTATTCAAAAGAACTGATGGTAAACCTCTTAACTTTATCGCTGGGCAATTTATCACATTCCTATTAACAGATCAGGAAGGTAACCTAAAACGCAGAAGCTACAGCTTAGGCTCACTACCTTCTGATAATATGCTTCTAGAAATAGGTATCACTTATGTAAAAGGCGGTGTAGCAACTGATACTTTCTTTAATATGAAAATTGGTGATACTGCTCCTGCTATGGGACCAGCGGGTAGACTTGTTCTAAAAGAAGAAGAAATTAATAAATTAGTTCTGGTTGGTACTGGTACTGGTATTGTACCATACAAAGCAATGTTCCCAGAGCTGTTAGAAAGGGCTGACAACACTGAAATACATATACTACTAGGAGTCCAATATCGCAAAGATGCTCTTTATCAACATGATTTTATAGAGTTTGCAAAAAAGCATGATAACATTCACTTTAAGTTATGTCTTAGTAGAGAAACTCAAGATCTTAAAGATTATGAGATCTCTGGATATGTTCAAAATCAATTTGAAAGTATAGGGCTAAACCCTGAGACTGATATTGTTTACGTTTGTGGCAATCCCAATATGATTGATCAATCATATGAGATGCTTACAAATGCAGGTTTTGGACCTAAGAGTGTACGTAGAGAGAAGTATATTTCTTCGAATTAAGCTTGATACTGTGGATATTTTAAGCTACAATCTCTGAGCTATTCTAATAAGGGATATGGTGCTTAGATGAGATAGTCTAAGTGGCGATGTCAGATTATAAATATAAGGAAACTATAAAAATGAGACAAGAAATTCATCCTAAATATACTGAAGTAAAAGTAACTTGTAGTTGTGGAAATACTTTTGTTACTAAATCAACTTCTGGTAAAGATGCTATGAACATCGATATCTGTTCACAATGTCATCCGTTCTACACTGGTAAGCAAAGAATTGTTGATACAGCTGGACGTGTTGATAAGTTCAAGAAGAGATTCGGTGGTATCAAGAAAGTATAGTTTTTTACTTCACTTGTACCATAATATCAAAACCAGCCTTGAGCTGGTTTTTTTATGCCTATCAATTTATACAGAAATAACAAATTAAAACAAAGTTTAACAGCACCCTTTTGAAGATTCGTAATACCTATTAATATATTCGTCTAGAGATATGCTATCATTTGCAACCAACTCTTTCTCTGCGACTTCAGACTGAGAAACTTGACTTTGTAGTTCAGACTCAACATCTGCTGATAGCGCATAGCCTCTGAACTCTTCAGAGGCTTTTTGAGACACCTTTAACGCAAAATTTTTATATCCTTGCTCCTCTGCAATCTTAACTATTTTAGAAGATGGTGTTTTATTAATATCCAAAATCTTTTGTTTTTCTAGATATACTGCTTCAAGATACTCAGATGACATCTTTTCTGCTGTTGCTTCAATCTTATCAAACAACTCTAATGCATAATCCTTCAATAAGACTTCTCTAGCATCACCTAGTTTTTTTAGCTTAAGCTGTGGATTACGACCCTGTATTGCCACAGCAGTCAAATTTTGCTTAGCCTGCTTGATTTGTTCTTTACTATATCTTACTGCGCCTTCCTCCAAACAAGTCATCAACATTGCTTCAACGAAAAGAGCTGTATTTTTACTTATTCCAACTGGAGTAAAAGGGTCAACATCAAGAACTCTAACCTCAATATACTCTACACCTCGGTTATATAATGCACATGCAGGTCTTTCACACCTTTTAGCTATCTGCTTAGGTCTAATCGCACTGTAGTACTCATTTTCTATCTGTAAAATACTCTCGTTTAGTTGCACTCTTTGACCTTCAGCATCATATAAACCCAAATTTCTATAATCATCAAAAATATCATCAGTCGCATGTATC
Organism: Francisella salimarina; assembly: GCF_007923265.1. Lineage (NCBI taxonomy): Bacteria > Pseudomonadati > Pseudomonadota > Gammaproteobacteria > Thiotrichales > Francisellaceae > Francisella > Francisella salimarina. The sequence goes on along the minus strand of NZ_VOJA01000004.1, from coordinate 350,638 downwards.
AAATCTTTAACATAAGATTTAACATCATTATATGATATAGCCAGATCCTTTTGTGCTGGACTCGTATAACCAAGATCACTCATTCTCAAGCTTGTAGCATATTTGCCAACAAAAAACTCATCATCTAAATCTGACAAGTAGTTAGGCTTATTTTTAACAGAAGTCTTAGCACATATTGGACTAGCTCCAAATAGATATGGTAATAACCACATAAATTCAAAATATTTATTAAGAACATCAAAATAAACATCAGAAACTGAACTTTGCTTATCACTAGCAATATTTTCTATCAGCTTTCTATCAAAAGAGAAATTATAGTGTATGCCTGAGATTATTTGCATAATCTTACCATATCGAACAGACAATCCCTTGCGATAAACTCTCTTCATCTGTCCAGAGTTCGAACTACCAAAATCAGCCTCTTCTATTTCACTTTCATCAGCTGAAAGAGGCATACTAGTATTAAGTATAATCTCATTATCTGCCATATTCGCTAATGTGAAAGCTGAAAGGTCATATAGCTCACAAAAAGTACTTTCTATACTCTCATGAGGTTTAGTAATCAACTCAAGAAGATTCTCCGAAAAATCAACAGTTATACTACTATTAGTTAGTTTATGCCCAAGAGCATACGGGTGGCACGAATCAGCAAGCACTCCACTACAAGTGATTCTCAAAGTTTCTCTTTCTATTCCCCTAAGATTATTTATTTTTTTGAAATCGTACATTTTTATCCTAAATAAATTTGTCCTGATAGTTTGATAAAACTATTACTGTTTTAAATCTTTCAAAGATCTAAAACCTCCCAGTACTATCATAACTACAGAATAAGCAATTATACCACTAGACACTATTAGAGCTATACTTTTGAGTCTATCAAACATTGATAAAGTAATCCAATAACTATCACTTAGATTAAATGATTTTAATACTAAAACCATACATATACTAGCAATTGTTATCCTAAAAATTGTCATCAAATCTAAATAACTATCAACAAATAATCTAATATTAAAATCACAAAGCACCCACATCTGAATAACCAAATTGATTAATGCAACAGAGGAACTTACCAACGCTAAATACAAAAATGCATGATCATCTTTTGCAAACAAATTCACAACTAGCATATCAGCAACTATAGTAATTATTAGACATATTAAACTAATATAAAAAACTATTGAGGTTTTATTCTGTATGTAAAGTGCTGAAACAACTACTCTGACGATTACAAAACAACACAATGATACTAAATAACCAAGCAAAGCCAGATAAGTAAAATCGATATCCTGCAAATTAAACTTACCATAGAAAAATAGTGAAATAACGATAGGCTTAGCCAATATAAATAGACCTATAACGGCAGGAACTGTTATTATTAAAGTAAATCTCATAATAAAGCTTAATGTCTGGAAAAATTTCTGCTGGTTTCTCTTATAGTTAATTAGGTACGGAATCATAACCGTTGCTATAGCTGTCCCAAAAACCCCATATAAGAATTGATTAACTCTATCTGCATAATATAGCCACGCCAAGCTTCCAGATAGCAAAAAAGATGCAAAAAATGTTTCTATCAATCCATTTATTTGTAATATTGCTGTTCCGAAAAATGCTGAAGGAAGTTTTTTTAAGAATGTTCTTGACCTGAGATCCTTAACCAAAAACACATCTTGATTAAGCTTAACCTTACCCATTAGTCTTTTAAGACTATACCCTCCAATGATAACTTGGATAATCCCTGCTAAGAGAACCGCATAAGCAACACTAAAGATAGGAACATTAAACATTGGTGAGATAATTATACCCACTATCATTAAAATATTTAGTACAATTGGTAGGATTGACGATATTAGATATTTACTATAACTATTTAAGATAGCCGATATCACTCCCATAATCCCATTGAACAACAAGTACGGGATCATGATCACAAACATGCTTTTGACTAAGCTCAAAACACTTCTATCATCAACCAGGCCATATGCATATATTTCCACCCAAACATTACTAAAGACTATTGCTACAATAGTCAAAACCAATAACAATAAAGCTATGAAGTAAAGTACAGTTATAATAAACTTTCTGTTTCTATCATTAGTACTACCATTTAAATATGGATTAATTATTTGTGTCAAAATACCAGATGACGTAACCTTGCGCATGAATTCAGGAAACCTAAAAGCTACCAAAAACGCTTGTAAAGCTGATCCACTACCAAAAAAACTAGCTAATAATAAGTCTCTAACAAAACCTAATAATTTCGATAAAAATAAGAATACAGATACAATTAAACTATTTGAGAAGAACTTTTTCATTTTCTCAAGTCACAGAGATACTCATTAAGATTAATTTGACTCTACTTGTGTTTTTTCACTAACTTGCTGCTGAACCTCAGAAGATTCTTGCTTTTGTCCTTCTTGTTTAGACTGAACATTTGGATTCCAATATACCTCTAAACTCTCCTGCTCTTTAACAGCTAATTCTTTCTCTTCTGCTGTAAGCTTTATTTTAGCTAGCTCCTGCTCGGCTTTCTTTAATCCGCTCTTATCAGAGAGATTTGGCATACAGTACTGATTAAACTGACGCCAAAAACCTAGTAGTGGATTATTATATAACTGAATAGCCTCTGATAGATATGCATACTTAGCAACTTTATTGTCAGTCAATGACGCCATAATAGCAAATGCTGGTGCATATGGCTGTGTTATAGCTTCACGTGCATACTTATACGCTCGTTGCTTATCACCTTTAGCGATAAGTGCCTCTGCCATCCCAGCATGTTTAAACGCATGCTTACCTTGAGTAATATTTTTATACTCTGCATAATAAGCCTCTGCTAGGCCAGCCTCTATTTCAGATGAATGATCTAAGTTATATGCCTTCTGATACCACTTAATAGCATAGTTAGGGTTTTTAGGTAATCCACCAGTTCCATTTAAATAAGCATCTGCAATAAAAGCTCTACCCAAAGACATACAGTATGGATACTCTTGGATAAATTTTTGCTGATTGTTAATTAAATAAGCTCCTCTAGCTTCTAAACTACCATTAGCTATAGCAAGCTTATACCACTTATAAGCCTTAGCAACATTCATACCTGGTACTTTATCATTTCTCACATATAAGTTACCTAGCTGATTTTGTGCAATATCATAGCCCAAATTCGCAGCCTTGGTTATATATTCAATCCCTTTAGGTTGATCAACCTCAATACCATCTGCTCCAAAGAAATATAACTCACCAATCAAATATACCAAATATGAATAAGACCTAATTCCTTCAGGATCAGTTGGGGCACCATTTTTCTCATAGAAATCAGCAGCCCAAAGAGCATAATCTAAAGCATTTTTATCACTCATATCAAGTTGAACATTTGCTTCTGCCAAAAGCCCTGTAGCTCTAGCATCAGTTTTAAGATATGGCTTACATGATTCTAAGACTCTTTCATACTCTTGATCAACACCATCTTTATAACACTCTTTTAAAGTTGCGTATGATGAACCAAAGAACATAACTGATAAAAAGGTGATTATAAACCTAACTTTCATCCTTCTCTCCCACAGACAAATAATATAAATACAAAATATTTTTAACAGTATAATATACTTTCATACCATATTTATAGAGATTTTTAACAAAAATCTATTTGCCTGCCATTAGGTAAATATTTTATATATATATCAGTACTGTTTTTTGGCAAGAACCCTTTACCTTTTTCTGGCCACTCAACAAAACAGATTGAATCATTATTAAAATAGTCTCTAACACCTATCCATTCAAGCTCTTCGGGGTCTGCTAATCTATACAAGTCAAAATGATAAATATTAAAATTATCAAACTCATAACTTTCAACCAAGGTATAAGTTGGGCTTTTAACATTGCCTTTATAACCCAAAGACTTAAGCACCCCTTTTACAAAGGTAGTTTTGCCAGCACCCAAGTCCCCATGTAAATATATAATCTGACCTACTTGAAGTTTTTTGGCATACTCTTGAGCAAACTCAAACAGATGCTTTTCACTTTTCACTATTATGCTTTTCATACTGCTTTATAAACTCTCCAGCTAATACAAATGATCCAAAAACAACTGTTACCGTATCTTTTTTTGACAAATATATACTACCTAGGTCTGTATTAAAATCAACTCGCACAATTTTTTGTGATTCAAACTCTTGCTTTATTTTGTCTAAATCAGCCGCTCGACCATCCAAATATTTAAGATCCACAATATCCCATTTATGTATACGGTCTCTTGCTATATTTAATATCTCATGTAGATCCTTACTTGCTAAAATCCCAAATACCGCCTCATACCTGACATTATTATTGCCAAATTTTGCATCTAAAAGCTCAAATAAGTGCCTCACAGAAGCTGGATTATGTGCAACATCAACAACAACATAACTATTATTGAAACTATTATTTTTTAATATTGAAAATCTTGCTTTAGCTCTTATCTCTTCTAAATTTGGAATATAAGATATCAACAACTTATTAAAAAGATAATTAGCTATACTTACGGCAATATTATAACTATGTATAAAGCACTCACTAGAACTATACTCATGATTTTCTTCATAAATTATTGCACCACAAGCTTCTGCATATTTATAAACACTATCAGGCATTTTTGTTCCCAAGAACAAAGGTACTCCTACCCTAGCTATACCAGCCTTTTCATGTCCAATTTTATCTAACGTATCACCAAGAACTTCACAGTGATCAAAATCAATATTAGTAATAGCTGTAATGTCAGCATCTATTATATTTGCTGCATCTAAACGACCACCTATACCGACTTCTAAAATCAGATAATCAATAGCAACCTTCTGAGAATACATACAAGCACACAAAAAAGCTATTTGATAATAAGATAGTCGATATTCAGGAGTTATCTCATCTAATCTTTCTAATAGCTCTAATAAAACATTATCTGGAATCGATTTCTTATTTAGAGATATTCTTTCATTAAATTTAAAAACATGCGGAGATGTATGACTTAACACCTGCTTGTTATTCGACACTAATAGCTCTTCTAACATAGCTACTGTAGTACCTTTACCATTTGTCCCCGCAATTGTTATTACTTTAAACTTTTTGGTAAAGTTAAATCTATCAAGAATAAGTAACAGATCTAAAAGATCACAGTTATGAGCATCTGGCTTAGCCATTATTTTAGCTATTTTGACTTCAATGCTCATCTTTAATTTAGATTATACTTGCTGTTCAGATTTATATTCTAGAGATTGAGAATGATTAATTTTAGTCAAGTTAGGCATAAGCTTATCTATTAACTTTGCAACTTCTTCTCTTAAGTTTCTACGATCAACGATCATATCTACCATGCCTTTCTCTACCAAAAACTCACTTCTTTGGAATCCTTCAGGTAATTTTTCTCTTACTGTCTGTTCAATCACTCTAGGTCCAGCAAAGCCTATCAGAGCTTTTGGTTCAGCAAGATGTACATCACCAAGCATAGCTAAAGACGCAGATACACCACCTGTAGTAGGATCTGTCAATACAACTAAATATGGTAGCTTAGCTTCTGCCAATTTTTGTAAAGCAGCACTTGTCTTTGCCATCTGCATTAATGAAAATAGAGACTCTTGCATTCTAGCTCCGCCACTTGCTGTAAAGCATACAAAAGGAACTTTTTTCTCGATAGCAAGCTTAACACCTCTAGTAAATTTTTCACCTACAACAGAACCCATAGAACCACCTAAGAACATAAAGTTAAATGCTGCAGCAACTACTGGGAATCCTTTTACAGTTCCTTCCATCACTACCAATGCATCTTGTTCTTCAGTTTTTTTCTGTGCTTGAGAAAGTCTATCTTTATAAGACTTAGTATCTTTGAACTTAAGCATATCCACAGGAGATATATTAGCAAAATGCTCTTTTGTACTCTCTCTATCGAAGAATAAGTTTAGTCTGTGTCTAGCAGATATTCTGTAATGATAATTACAGTTTGGACACACTGACTTATTATTGTGTAACTCTTCAGAGTACAACGTTACTCCACAGCTTGGACATTGACTCCAAACTCCTGTAGGCATATCTTTTTTCTGTGCTTCTAAACCAAGACTTCTACCAATTACTCTAGTTAACCAACTCATTATCAATCTCCTCCTAGGTATTATTCGATATAGACCGGCTTAGCCAACAATCTCTATATCACTAAAGAAATACTTAATTTCTTGTGCTGCTGTTTCTGGAGCATCTGAACCGTGCACAGCATTAGCATCAATACTATCAGCAAAATCAGCTCTAATTGTTCCAGCATCTGCTTCTTTAGGGTTTGTAGCACCCATCAACTCACGATTTTTAGCTATCGCATTTTCACCTTCTAATACCTGTATCATCACAGGACCTGAAATCATAAACTCTACAAGAGCGCTAAAAAATGGTCTATCTTTATGCACTGCATAGAAGCCTTCGGCCTCTGTTTTTGACAAATGTTTCATTTTAGCTGCAACAACTTTCAAACCAGACTTCTCAAAACGTCTGTAAATTTCTCCGATTATATTCTTTTCTACAGCATCTGGTTTAATAATAGATAAAGTTCTTTGATTACTCATTTAATTAATTCTCCAATTCTTAGTTAATTCAGATTATATCACTTTTATTGACAAAATTTCAAAACTAGGGATTATTTATTAGATTTTTCGATAGCTGCTTGAATGTATGATTCAAATAATTTATGCCCATATCTAGGAGTAGATGTAAATTCTGGATGAGCTTGGCAAGCTATAAACCATTTGTGTTCAGAAATTTCTATTAGCTCCATTAACTTATCATCTTCAGATCTTCCTGAGAAAATCAGACCCGCACTTTCTAAACGATCAACATAATTATTATTTACTTCATATCTATGACGGTGTCTTTCAATTACCTCATCTGCCTGATAAATTTCTCTAGCACGGGAACCTGCTTTTAACACACATTTATACCCACCTAGACGCATTGTACCACCTAGATCTGACTCATGAGTTCTTTGGTGTATAGTACCATCCTCTGCTTGCCACTCTGTTATTAAACCTATGACTGGATTAGAGGTTGATGGATCTAATTCACTTGAGTGTGCATCTTGTATACCCAATACATTTCTAGCATACTCCACAACTGCTAACTGCATCCCCAAACAAATACCCAAAAAAGGAATTTGATTTTCTCGAGCATACCTAATAGAGACTATTTTACCCTCAACACCTCTGCTACCGAAGCCACCAGGTACTAAAATAGCATCAGCATCGTTAAAGAATGACTCTACATTAGTATCATTAACCTCTTCAGAGTCAACAAATTTTATTTTCACTTTAACACCTCTTTTATAACCTGCATTATAAAGGGCTTCGTTAAGAGACTTATATGCTTCTGTAAGAGATACATACTTACCTACCATTGCGACAGTTACTTCACCTTTGACATTTCTAATGGTACTTACAACATTTTGCCACTCAGATAGATCTGCTTCTTTTGTGTTAAGGTTTAATAGTTCAACCAACTTAGCATCAAAACCTTGATGATTATATTTAAGTGGCACTTCATAAATAGTATCAACATCTTCAGCTGTGAATATACAATCTTGATCAACATTCGTGAAAAGAGCAATTTTACGCTTCTCACTTTCATCAAACTTTTTCTCACAGCGACAAACCAACATATCAGCCTGAATTCCAATTCCTCGTAATTCTTTAACTGAATGCTGCGTTGGCTTTGTCTTCAACTCTCCAGCTACTTTTATATATGGGAGCAGAGTCAGATGTACAAATAATGTCCTATTTCTACCAAGCTCAATTCTTAGCTGTCGTATTGCTTCTAAAAATGGCTGAGACTCTATATCACCAACAGTTCCACCAATTTCAACAATTGCCACATCGACATCCTCAGCAATCCCTTCACATACTCGTCTTTTTATTTCATCTGTGATGTGAGGTATTACTTGTATAGTAGCACCGAGATAGTCGCCCTTACGCTCCCTTCTTAAAACACTTTGGTAAACCTTACCAGTTGTAAAGTTGCTTGCTTGAGTCATTTTATTACGAATAAAACGCTCATAGTGACCTAAATCAAGATCAGTCTCTGCCCCATCTTCAGTTACAAAAACTTCACCATGCTGTAATGGGCTCATTGTCCCTGGATCAACATTTATATATGGGTCGAGCTTCATCATAGTTACATTTAAGCCACGACTTTCTAAAAGAGTTGCCAAAGAGGCTGCAGTTACACCTTTACCCAACGACGATACAACGCCACCTGTTACAAAAATAATTTTAGTATTTGGATTCATTTGAACACATGAAAATATAAAAAATCATGGAACATAATAATAACATTTTTAAGGGCATGTTGCTATTTGAAAATATGACAATCTTCGTTAATTTTTGTATCCATTTTTTATCAAATGCTGATAATCTAAATAAATACTCATAATAAAATTATTCCATAGATGAGAAGTCAAAAAAAAATACAAATGCCTGATACTTTAGTGATACTATTCTGTATCGCAATCCTCGTAGCAATCACAAGCTATTTCATACCAGTTGGTAAATTTGATGTAAAAAAAATCCAATACTCTTCAGATGGCCAAACATATTCTAGAAATGTATTAGTTGCTGATAGCTTTCAATATAAATTAGATTCTCAAGGCAATCCAGAAACATCTCCTGTCAAAGTCTTTGCAACTGAAAATAGTCAAAGTCGAGGTTTTACTAATTTCATATATGATGGTATAACTTCAGGCTCAAAAGATGGTGGTGCTGTTGCAATTATAGCTTTCTTATTAATTATAGGAGGATCTTTCGGAGTTCTTCTTAAAACAAAAGTTATTGATCAATCAATTCTCAGAGTAGTGAATAAATTCCAAAATAACAAAATCATTCTACTACCCGTTTTATGTTTTATTTTTTCTTTAGGTGGCGCTGTATTTGGTATGGGAGAGGAAACGATTCCTTTTATAATGTTGCTTGTGCCAATTTTTGTACTTATTGGGTTTGACGCTCTAACTTGCACTGTGGTTATCTACTTAGCAACTCAAATTGGGTTTGCAACTTCTTGGATGAACCCTTTCTCAGTTAGTATTGCTCAAGGAATTGCAGAAATTCCAATATTATCAGGTAGCCTTTTTAGGATTATTATGTGGTTTATATTTACTCTATCTATAAGTATTTTTGCAATGATCTATGCACTAAAAATACAAAAGAAACCTCAATCCTCACCTATGTATATTTATGATAATTTCTATAGAAACTCTGATGAACATAGCTTAGAACAAACACAAAAAATGTGTATTTACTCATGGTTAATACTCTTGAGTTTAATCGCTACAATAATATGGCTAGTGTATGGCGTAGTAGAACTAGGCTATTATATCCCCGAAATTGCGACACTTTTTACAATACTAGGACTATTAACTGGGCTGTTTGCTATAGTTGGTAAAGTAAATGGTATGAACTTAAACATTGCTATTGATGCTTTCAAAAATGGTGCCAAAGATCTTTTACCTGTTTGTTTAATCATTGGTTTTGCTTATGGTCTGATATATCTTATGGGAGGCTCTAATCCCCAAGATTACACTATGCTAAACACCATATTACACTATGCTTCAGAAGCTATATCAGGTACCAATGAATATGTATCTGCTATAGGGATGTTTTTCTTCCAATCAATATTTAACTTCTTTGTTACATCTGGCTCAGGCCAAGCAGCTCTTACCATGCCAATTATGTCGCCATTAGCAGACCTAACGGGCCTAAGTAGGCAAATTGCTGTCTTAGCATTCCAACTTGGTGATGGCTGGACACATTGCTTAATGCCTACATCAGCTACACTTATGGCTGTACTTGGTGTTGCAAGAATACCTTATGGGTTATGGCTAAAATTCATCTTTAAATTCTATCTATATCTAATGACTTTAAGCTCTATTATGATAATTATAGCTGTGTACATAGGATATAAATAAAATCTCAACCATTTAAATATTTATTCACATTATACGCAATAAAACCCTTGATATCGAATATTAATTTGATAACATGAATAAATATTCAATAAACAACTGGTAGTAAAAATGTCAATCTCATATCAAAAAGTCGCAAGTCATGAAGCAAAAAAAGGTGATTTCAAACGTTGTCTTCTACTATACTCAGGTGGGCTTGATACATCAGTTATGCTCAAGTGGATTCAAGAAGAATATGATGTTGAAGTTGTTGCTTTAACTATAGATATTGGTCAAGTTGCTGATAATCTAGAACAAATAAAACAAAAAGCTATCAGCTTAGGTGCTATAGATGCTGTGGTGTATGATGCCAAAAATCGTTTTGCAGATGAGGTTATAAGCAAAGCTATTAAAGCAAATGCCGATTATCAAGGTGGCTATGCTCTTTCAACACCTCTTGGCAGAGTTATTATTTCAGAGATAGCTGTTGAAGTAGCTAAGAAATATGATTGTCAAGTTGTTGCTCATGGCTGTACAGGCAAAGGCAATGATCAAGTTCGTTTTGAAAGCTATCTAACAACATTAGATGAAAATATAAAAACAATTGCTCCTGTTAGAGAATGGGGAATGGGTAGAGAGCAAGAATTAGAATACGCTGAAAAACATGGTATTCCAGTTAAGCAACAAAAAGATAAACCTTACTCTTATGATGAAAATATGTGGGGTAATACCGCAGAAGGTGGCGAAATAGAACATTCAAATTTAATTGCTCCTAAAGAGGCAATTTTACAATGGTGTAAGACTCCCGAAAATGCTCTTGATAAACCACAAAATATTACCTTAGAGTTTGTCAAAGGTATACCAACCAAGCTAGATGGAAAAGCTATGCCTTTAGCAGAACTAATAATGCAATCTAATAAAATAGGTGGCGAACATGGTGTTGGGGTATTTAACCTTATTGAAGATAGATTGATTGGTCTAAAAGTTAGAGGTATTTATGAAAACCCAGGTGCTAGCATTATAATAGCTGCTCACAAAAAGCTTGAGCAACTTGTTTCTACCCGTCAGGAAAATGAGCTAAAAACATTTATGGACAACAAATGGGCTTACCTTGCTTATGCTGCTGAATGGTATAACCCTGTTATGAATAATATTCTTGCATTTATCGAAGAGCAAAATAAAAAAGTAACGGGAAAAGTGACTGTATCTTTATATAAAGGTAATATAGAAGTAGTAGCAGTCGAATCACCATTTTCTATGCTAAAACCTGAGTTAGCAACTTTTGAAGCTGGTGGCGATTTATTTAATCATAATGCTTCTGCTGGATTTATAGAACTTCACAGCTTAGCTCAACGTACAGCATATTCAATAATGAAAAATAAGAAGTAATATTATGAGCAAAAAACTTTGGCAAACAGAAACAGATAAGCTCTTACCTATAGTTGAAAAATATACTGTAGGTCAGGACCATATACTTGATCAGAAACTATTAAAATACGATCTACAAGCTAGTTTAGCTCATGCAAAAATGCTTTATAAGATGAAAATCATTACTAAAGATGAACTTAATCTTCTCAAAAAAGGATTACAAGAAATACAAGAGCTCCTATCTAACAATGAATTTAGAATAACTCAAGATCAAGAAGATGGTCATACTGCAATTGAACAGTATTTATGTACGCATTATGGTGAAGTTGGCAAAAAGATACACACAGGTAGAAGTAGAAATGATCAGTCATTAGTGATGCTACGTCTTTTCATGATAGATAAGATTCAATTCTTAGAAAAAACTATTCAAGAGAATATCTACACTCTTCGCTCTAAAGCTAGTAAATTCAAAAATATACCCATGCCTGGCTATACGCACATGCAAAAAGCAATGCCAACTACGGTTGCAACTTGGTTGGGTTCTTTTGCTGATGCACTAGCAGACACTCTGTTATTAATATCAGCTACTAGCAAAGTTATTAACCAAAATCCCCTAGGATCTGCATCAGGATTTGGTATCAGCAACTTCAAACATGATAAAGAATATACCACCGAACTACTTGGCTTTAATAGAACACAAGACAACCCTATTTATTGTGCATTCTCTAGAGGATATTTTGAAAAGCTGATGCTACAAACATTCTCAAACCCTATAAGCATCTACTCAAGATTTGCTAATGATATGATGTTATTTACAATGGCAGAATTTGATTATTTTAGTCTAAGCAACTCATATACGACAGGGTCATCAATTATGCCTCAAAAACGTAATTATGATTTATTTGAAATCATGAGAGGCAATGCAAAACTGTATCTAGGTTACCTCCAACAAATCACTTCTATAATTGATAGTGTCCCTAGTGGTTATAATCGTGACTACCAACTAACAAAACTACCATTCTTTGAAGCTATAACTCTAATCGAAGATACCGCTTTATTATTTAACTCAACAATCAAGGATTTGAATGTTCATATAGATAAACTAGAGCAAGCAATGACCCCTGACTTGTATGCTACCGAAGAAGTATATAAATTAGTAGAACAAGGTCTGTCTTTCCGTGATGCTTATGTAGCTATCAAACTTAAACTAAATAAATAATTCTAGTATTTTTGCAAAAAATAGATATATTCTTCTGAAAAGCTTATAATTGCGATATCTCAATATCGTTAAAATAACGAAGGCTGAAATAAGACAGTGGTTAGTTTATATAAGGGAAATTTATGGATAAATCTGATATTTATAACGATCTAAGACAGCTCATTCTTAGCAAAGAATTTTCTTCTCAGAACGATATCTGTGATACTTTGGAGCGCCTAGGCTATAGTGCTAGCCAGTCAAAAGTTAATAGAATGCTCAAAAAAATTGGTGCCGTTAAAGTCAAAAATGAAAAAAGCACTCTAGTATATAAAATACCCAATGAGCCAGCTCCTCCAATAATGACTGATAATATTTCATCTTTAGTTATCAAGATTGATGCAAATGAAGCTATTGTTATAATCGATACTGCTCCAGGTGCCGCACAATTAGTAGCAAGAACTTTAGACTATAATAAAAATAGCTTTGAAATAATTGGTATAGTAGCCGGTGATGATACAATTTTTGTTGCTCCATCATCAATCAAAAATATTAAAAAATTAAAAACGAACATAGAAAACTTTTTATTTTCAAAGATTTAGATTTTTTATTATACTCACAGCTTCAGTAAGATTTTCTCTATCTATAGTTAGTGGTGGCAATAAACGAATAGTATTATTTCTAGTTTTTACAGCAAGTATGCCTAGATTTAAAAGTTCTTGATAAAAACTCTCAAAATATTGCGGATATATTTGCAAAGCAATAAATAAACCTTTTGCTCTTATTTCTTGGATATATTTAGAATTTATTTTTTTTAACTGATCTACAAATAAGCTTCCTAAAACTCCTGCTCTCTCAGCTAAAGCCTCTTCATCCAAAATATTAAGAGCCTTATACGCCACAGCAGAAGCCAATGGATTCCCTCCAAAAGTACTACCATGATCACCAGGGTGTAACACTTCCATAAGATCTTCTTTGCCTAGAAATAGTGAAATAGGTAAAACTCCTCCTCCCAAAGATTTCCCCAATGTCATCCCATCAGGATCTAAACCATAATGCTCTTTAGCAAAATTTTTGCCAGTACGTCCCATACCTGTTTGTATCTCATCTAGAATAAACAGCACATTATTCTTTTTGCAAATTTCTTGGCACTTATACAAATACTCCTCATTTGGAATAATCACTCCACCCTCACCTTGGATAGGCTCAATAATTATTGCTGCTGTATTTTTTGTAATAGCGTTTTCAAGAGCATCTAAATCATTATAAGGTATTGAGATAAAACCCTGAGGCATAGGACCAAACTTATCTTTATAAGCATAATTCGATGATGTACCTATTGCCGTTATTGTTCTACCATGAAAGCTATTATCAAAAGTTATTATTTCTACCAAACCATCTGGAATCTGCTTTTTTACATATCCCCACTTTCTAGCTACTTTTATTGCAGTCTCTATAGCTTCAGCACCACTATTCATAACTATAGCCTTATCCATACTTGTTAGCTCACAAGCTTTCTTTAATAAATTTGCCAAAGGCTCATTGTGAAAAAGTCTTGGCACAACTGAAATTTTATTCACTTGCTCAAACAGAGCTGACAAAATTTTAGGGTTATTATGTCCAAAATTCACAGATGAAATACCTGTTGCCATATCGATATATTTTTTACCCAAACCATCATATACGTAAGCATTTTCCCCTTTGACTATATTTATAGGCATGGCTGCTACTATATTTGCACCATACTGCTTTGTAATATCAACAACTGTTTCCATAACTTTCTCCCTCACAACAAATGAATAAATAAACACAAACTAACCCTTATTGTAAATTTTTATTCTTTTTTGGTAAATAATTATTCACAGCAAGTTTTTAAAATGTTACAGTGTTCATCAAGTATTATGAGTTGTGAGCAAATAATGATTTCAAAAATATGCATAGCTGGAATAAATGGTTACACAGGCCAGCTTCTTAAAAAATTAATAAGTAAACACCCAAATTTTGAATTAGCTGGGAGCTTAGGAATATCTAAGCAAGAAAATAAAGAATACACATATTCTTTGGATGAATTAAGTGCTGAAAACTTCGATGTGGATTTTTTATTATTAGCTACACCAGCAGAGATTTCTATAGAGATACTACAAAAGCTCTATGAGAAGAATATAAAAACAAAGGTCTTAGATTTAAGTGGCGCTTTTAGACTAGATAAAGATTTATTAGCATCTTGGTATGGATTATCTCACTCTATTGAAGGCATAGAACAAGGTGCCAAATATGGACTTTCTCCATATGTTAAATTTACTCAGCAAGATTCCATAATAGCGAACCCTGGATGCTATGCCACATGCGCATTATTATCACTACTTCCCCTACTAAAGCATAATCTAATAAAATCCAACAATATAATTATAGATGCCAAATCAGGAGTCTCTGGAGCAGGAAAAAAACCAAGACAAGATCTAATGTTCTCAGAGATGCTTAACAACTTTTTTCCATATAAGATTGGCAAACATCAACATATTCCTGAAATTCTAAAAGCTTTAACAGAGTTTGATATTAAAGAAGATGAGCTTTATTTCAACACAAGTATGTTACCGATTCATTCTGGCATTGCGATGACAATTTATGCTGATTTAAATTTAGAAACTACAACTTCAGAAGAGAATATTAGTGATTTAGTTAGCGATGCTTATAACAAAGAATATGCTGAGTACCCTTTATTTAAATTCATTGATATAGCAGCAGAGACAGATAGTACAGAAGTATCATCATTTTTATCAATTAAAAGTATCGTTGGCACACCCAACACTCATTTAGGATTTTCGATTAAAAATAATAAAATCATAATTTTTTCTTTTATCGATAACTTACTAAAAGGCGCTGTTACTCAAGCAATTGAGAATTTAAACAGCTATTACGGACTTCCTATAACCACAGGATTATAAAAAAGGAGATAGACATGGAGAGCTTATTTAGAACAAAATTGCCAAAAGGATTTTTAGCAGGTGGTGTAAACTGTGGTGTTAGGCTCTATCGTCCAGATCTAGGAGTTATAATTTCAGAAGAAAACTGTAAAGCTGTAGGAGTTTTTACAAAAAATAAATACAAAGCTGCACCAATTAAATATTGTATGAATTTGTTACCAGCAGGTAATATCAAAGCGATCATAACAAATAGTGGTCAAGCTAATGCTGCTACAGGAGAAATAGGCGATAAACACAACCAGCAGGTGGTTGATAGTTTAGCGACAGAACTAAACTGTTCATCTGAGCAAGTCTTGATTGCCTCCACTGGTGTTATTGGTCAGCAAATGGCTACTGATAAAATAACATCTGCTATACCAAAACTAGTAAATAGCGTATCTAATATTGCTGATAAATTTGCGATCTCAATACTAACGACAGACCTACTACCCAAATCAGTTTACAAGAAAATACAGCTATCCACAGGGGAAATCACTATTACTGGAATTTGCAAAGGCTCTGGAATGATAAACCCAAATATGGCAACAATGCTTGGATATTTTCTAACAGATGCTGATATAGATATTCATTTAGCTCAAGAAATCCTTAGAGAGTCAAGTGATAACAGTTTCAATATGATTTCAGTAGATGGTGATATGTCTACAAATGATTGTGTATTTATGCTGGCAAATAGCGCAAGTGGTATAGAGGTTTCATCTGATGAAGATATAAAGATATTCAAAGAAGCATTACATGAAATAGCTGTGATTTTAGCTAAAAGCATAGCTCGTGATGGCGAAGGAGCAACCAAGCTTATCGAAGCAAAAGTTACTGGTCTAAATGATATAGCCCTTTCCAAAGAATTAGCAAAGAAAATAATCTCTAGCTCTTTAGTCAAAACAGCAGTATATGGGGAATCTCCAAATTGGGGAAGAGTTTTAGCAAAAATTGGCGAAGTTGATATAGATGAGCAAACTCTAGAAAGTTGTCAGATATTTATGCAAGGACAGAAGATCTTCACAAACGGTCTACCTGTTTTAGATGATTTAACAAATCTTAAAAATACCATGAAAGAAGATACTGTAACTATTGATGTCAAATTTTCTCAAGGAAACCAACAAGCAATAGCATGGGGCTGTGACCTAACTCAGCAATATGTAAATATAAATGCGGATTATTTATCATGAAAGAATTAGCAAATAAAAGAATCTTAATAAAACTAGGTGGCTCAGTACTTGAAGATGAAAAAGTGATGAAAAACCTATGTATTGATATAAAAAACCTAAAAGAAGCTGGAGCAGAAATAATCGTTGTCCACGGTGGTGGTAAATTTATAACTAAGTGTCTAGAAAAGCACAATGTTCAAACAAAATTTCTAGATGGTTTAAGAGTTACTCCAAAAGAACATATGGAGATAATTCAAATGGCTCTATACAGAGTTAACAAAAAGCTCTCGCAAATGTTTAGTAGTATCAATTTAGATGGTATTAGCATATCTGGTGAGGATAGTAACTTAATTACTTGTAGCCTAATCGATAAAGATAAATATGGCTATGTCGGTTTAGTCAAAGATGTTGATCCTACAGTTATTCTAAAATCTCTACCTCAAGGGCTAATACCTATAGTTGCAACGATTTGTCTTACTGATAAATTTGAGTCAGTAAATGTCAATGCAGATAATGTTGCATCAGAGCTAGCTATTATTTGTGATGTCGATGAGCTTATCTATATTACTGATCAAAATGGTGTACTTGATAATAATGGTAATTTAATCAAAAGCCTTTCAGTGAAAGATATTTCAAAACTAATTGAAAGTAAAACAGCTATTGGTGGAATGAGTATCAAGCTTGACTCAATAAAAAACTTTTTAAATTGCTCAAAAAAAACCATTAGCATACTAAATGGTAATCAAGAAAAAATTTTAACAAAAAAAATATTATTTAATGCAGAAGAACTAGGAACAACTTGTGTATTTGGAGGAGAAATATGAAAAACTTATCTTTTAATCATCTACTTTCAGGGGCAGAAATAACAACTAAGGATTTTGAAAATATAATTCAAATAGCCCAGGATATGAAAATTAATCCTCAAAAATATAACCATGCCTTAAAAGATAAGATTATTGCGCTGATTTTTGATAAACCATCTCTTAGAACTCGTTTTAGTTTTTCTGCTGCTATTATCGAAATGGGTGGTAATCTAATCGAGAGCGTCTCTGCCTCTAGAAAAAATGAACAACCCAAAGATTTTATTAGAGTGATACAAAACTATTGTTCTGCTGTTGTGATTAGAACTTTCGCAGATAGCGATGTTGAGGAAATGGTTTCTTACTCTAAAGTTCCAATTATAAATGCTTTGACAGATTTATATCATCCTTGTCAAACATTAGCAGACTTACTAACATTAAAAGAAGTTTTTGGTAGTTTAGACTCCCTAAAAATAGCTTATATAGGTGATTCTAACAATATTTTATACAGTTTGTTATTATTAGCTAATACTATCGGCTTAGAAATACACTACGCTTGTCCAGAAGGTCATAAACCAGATCAAAGGATTTTAGATCAACTTCAAGATCTAAGTATTGTTAAAGATTTTGATGACCCTAAAGAAGCTGTCAGAGGATGTGACGCTGTATATACTGATGTCTGGTGTAGCATGGGTTTTGAACCAACAGCAGAAGATTCTTTCGCAGGATTCCAGGTAAATAAAGAACTAATGTCATATGCAAATAATAATGCTATCTTTATGCACTGTATGCCTATGGAAAGAGGTAAAGAAGTCAGCAAAGATCTCCCAGATGATAAATGCTCAGTTATTTTCCAACAAAGCTTAAATAGAAAATTTATACAAAAAGCTCTTTTGTATATGTTATTGGGAAACCCTGTAACAGAATAAAATACCTAAATTAAAAATCAATTTCTCGTGTCAGATAAAAGGCAATATCTTTTTCATAATACGCAGATTCATTCACAAAAATAGGATACCATTCTCCTAGCTCATTCAACAGTTGAACACTGCCATCCATTAATTCAAAAACTGGATCTTGCTCATTAATTAGCTTAAAATCATTACCATTAATATTATCATGAATTACTGCGTTAATATTGCCATTACTATCTCTAGGAAAAGCAATAGCTTTAACTGGCTCATATGCCTTACAATTTTTGGTTTCTGGTAAATCATCACAGTTTGCCATCTCAACAAACTTAATAATTTCATTTAATATTTCAGTAGTTATTTCAATAGCTTTTGTATCATAAACACTCGTATGCACAGCTCCGATTTCAATAGTTAGTGACATTGGTGCAATATTATTAATTGCCACATCAGTAATACTTTGATGCCTAATAACTCTAAGGCCATCAATTTGCTCAACTAAGTATGCACATAATTTATTAACTAGAGGGCTTCTACCATCAGTAATTATTGTTTTACCAAGGCTTGAAGTTGTTGTATGAAAATCAACTAGAAAATCAACGGGAGAATCTGATTTAAACCCATAAGTTTGATTAATTTCTCGAGCTCTTTGATCTTCGTAGGTATTTAATGAAAGATTGTTTAGATCCTCAGTTGAGAAAGATCGATTTAAATCTTGATCCTTATATCTTTTACTTAATTTAAAAGCCTCAGGATTTGATAATAAAGGTATAATTTCAAATGTTTTTGCTTTTAATGGATATTTTTTCAAGCGATTAATGATATAAATACCGGTATATTCATTTCCGTGGACACCTCCACTAACTAACAGCTTATTTATTTTCATGAAAATACTCATAAATTTGAATATATAGATACTTATAAGTTTACATTATAGTTTAATAAAATTCTGCTATTCTATGACCTGATTATAGAATCCATTTGATATTTTAAAGTACTACCCCGAACTGCTTCGCAGCCGCCCCTTCGACACTCGAAGGGGAAATATCAAACTTCAACCTTAAACCAAATTCCCCTTCAAATTTTGAAGGGGTGGCAGTCGTTAGTACATTTGACTTCGCTCAGCAACCAACTGATGGGGGTAGTTTTACCCAACGCTCATCGGGCTATTTATTCTTTCAGTCTAAGTAATTTTCTAAACTGTAAAACTATTATAGCTACTTTGACCACCTCCATAGTAGCTACTATAGATATGTTGATAAACATCTATAGTTTTTTTGTTGACCTCTTCGTCACTATAGCTCTCCTGTGGTAGCCACAATAAACCATCATGGATAATAGTTTTGACCTGAGCTTTTAGCTGTTCACTTTCTCGCCATCGCACCACTTTTAACTTTTCAGCTTTTAGTTTTGTAAGTGTTTCTTTAGCAACTCTTTTGACCTCATCAAACTCTTTTTTTGTAAGATTATCTTTTTTGAGTAAATCAAATATAGCTAATGTCTCTTCATCTAACCCTTCTTTGACAGCTCGGCTATCTTCTTCATTTAGTGTTTCTAAAAAATCGACTAGCTCATCAAAAGTTTTCTTAGTTATACTAGCATCTTTACCACGGTTGTATTCATCGATGATTTTTTGGTATCGTTCGTAATATTCTAATCTTAATGGATTATTTGATAACATTTGCTGGAGCTTTTTATCTACCGCCTGTTGCAAGTCATAGACCATCTTATTTTTAGATGATACTTTCTGATAAATTTGTTTGAGCTTATCAAAATCTAATTTACTTAAATCAATAAAAACATCATCTTTTGTCTGATTAGTTTCTAGCTGTATATTTTCGTCAACTACTTTTTGTAACTGTATGATTATATCCGTAACATCAGCTTCTTTTACTTTTTGATTTAATCCATTATAGATAGCTTCTATAGCATTGTATTTTTTGATAAATGGCTTAGTTTCTTCGGCAGGATATAAAGCCTTGTATTTTCTAAACATATCGCGAGCTTGTACTTCAAACTTGGCTCTGGTTGTTTCATTTAGACATACAGCATTTATAGCATCTGTTAATAGAGCTAATTTCTGGAGTGGATTAGCTTCTATAAGTTGCTGTAGCTCAAAACCTAGTTCTTTTAGGTTGCTGATAATGCTAGTGATTACAATATCTAACTCATCTGCCATTTGTTGATTATCTTTGGTTGGGCTATCAGGTTTTTCATTAGATGAACCAGTTTTTTTGCCTTCACCGTATAGACTGTATGCTTCTTCTAGTTTTTTATAGACATTACCATAATCAACGATTAAACCATTTTCTTTCTCATCATCGTATACTCTATTTGCTCGTGCAATAGTTTGCATCAGAGTATGTCCTTTGATTGGTTTATCAAGATACACTGTAGAGATACACGGAGCATCAAAACCTGTTATCCACATGGCACAAACTATGGCTAGCCGGAATGAGTTATCAGAGTCTTTAAACTCTTTCTCTAAATCTCGCTCCACCATCTTTTTACGATGTAGTTTTATCTCAAGACCTAGCTTTTTAAATTTCTCTTCTTCGTTTTGCTCTGGGCTGACTACTACACATACTTCTGTTTTTGTGACTAGCTCTTTTTTAGCCTTTAGCTGTAGATATTCTTGCTCATCTATAGCATTTGCTATACGAGTTTCTAGTTCTTTTAGATAGTCTTGCCAATACTCTTGGATATAGTCATACATGCGTAGAGCTGTAGGTTTATCAAGAGCTACAAGCATACCTTTACCTTGGTATCCTCTTTCGTTAAAATGCCAAACAATATCTTTAGCAATCTCTCTAAGCCTAGTTTCTGCTGTAAGCACAGGATAGCTAGTTTTATAAAGTCTGTCTAATTTTCTAAGCTCATCTTCGCTTAGGTTTTCATTTTCTAAAATGCTGACTAGCTCATCATCTATTTTTTGATTTTCTAGTTTGAGTTTTTTACCAGCATTTATATAGCTAAGTGGTAAAGTAGCACCATCATCAATAGCTGATTTAAAATCATAAACAGATACATACTCACCAAAGATATTTTTAGTAAGCTCTTCTTCTCCCTTGATAATTGGTGTACCTGTGAAACCAAGATAAGAAGCATTTGGCAGAGCATTAAATCTCATATTACGAGCAAAAACTCCACCTTGGGTACGGTGAGCCTCATCAGATATTACGATGATATCTTTTCTTTCACTCAGTAATGGATATTCACTCTCTTTTTTCGGGTCGATTGAGAATTTATGAATAAGTGTGAAAATATATTTATGATTTTGCTTTAGTAATTCTCGCAGGTGGTCTCTACTAGTAGCTACGACTTTTTCGTCAGATTTAACTGCACCAATAGCTGTAAATGTATCATAAAGTTGGTTTTCTAACTCGCTTCTATCAACCACGATAAGTACGGTATAACTACCAGCAAATTTGCGATGTATTTTTTGAGATAAGAAAACCATAGAGTAGCTTTTACCACTACCTTGAGTATGCCAGAATACACCAAGTTTACCTTTTAGTTCTTCAAAGTTTTTAGCATTATTGATAGTTTTGTTTACACCGATAAACTGGTGGTTTTTTGCCATAATTTTGACAACATCGCCACCATCGTCATTAAAGATTAGGAAATTCTCAAAAATATCCATAAGTCGCGATTTATCACAAGTACCACGGATAGTAGTATCAAGACTTACGATACCCTGTTCGTTTTCTTCGATTCTTTTCCATTCGTGGAAAAATTTATATGGGCTAGTAACTGTACCAACTTTTGTACCGCTATCATCACTTTTATCGAGTCCGTTTGATAGGATAATAAAAGCATTGGTATTAAACAGATGTGGGATAGTGTTTTTATAATCGCGGAGATTATCATCATAAGCATGAAACAAATCTCGATGATGAGCTTTTAGCTCAAAAAACACTAGTGGAATACCATTTACAAAACCTACTACATCTGGTCTTCTTAGGTATAGTTCGCCTAGTACTTCAAACTGTCTAACAGCTAAAAAGTCATTATTTGAAGGCTCTTTAAAATCAAAGATTTTTAGTTTTTTCTTGATAAGTTCGCCTTTGTCATTTTGATAGCTGACTTCTACGCCGTCTTTTAGTAATGAGTATTTTTCTTTGTTGATTCTATCGAGAGTTTTATCGGCTATTTTTTGAGCGATTTGAAGATAAGCATCAGTATAAACTTTATCAGGTAAATTTGGGTTAAACTCTTTTAGTTTTGGTAGTAAAAACTTCTTAAGTATCACTTGTGATTTATCATTACGACCAAGTGTTTTGTTATCGCCAAATGTTTCAGATTTCCAAGCTGTAGTTATGCTCCAACCTAAAGATGCTAAAACATCAACTGTTGCTTGTTCTACTAGATTATCTTCGTTATATTCGTAGCTCATTTTAATTTCCTTATATTCCAAGTTCAGCACAAGCCTTGATTGTAGAATCCAACTCATCAACAATGGATCCTATGGTCAAGCCATAGGATGACATAATTAACCGTCATACTACGGCCACGACCGTAGTATCCATAAGTTTATAAATTTCGCAAACCAATCATCACTTAACTTATGAAACTCTTTCATATTAACTACACCTCAACACCCATAGTCTCTACATCTATCATACCTGTCATCAAGCGAGGAAGTAAAATATCTCTTGATTCTTTTAATAGTTGGTTTTGTTTTAATAATATGGAAATATTTTTTAGCATTGGCAATACTAATTTACCAAAGCTCTCAATAGTATCAATATCTGGTTCGATCATTTTAATAAATTTCATTGATTCATTATTCAATGATACTTGAGTAGCCCCTGTTGCATATAAATCTTTTAATTCATGAAATATATTGCTATTAATAGTGCAATACAAGAACGGTAAACATAACTCATTTTTAGATTTGAATCCAGCAAATCCAGATGATAAAACTATACTTTCTCTAAATTCTTTATCTTCATTAGTAAAACATAGTACCTTGTATGTATGACTCATTCTTGCAAACCAAACACTATTTCTTGATGGTGCAATTTGAGCTCTTGATGGCTTATTATACCAATTTATAATTTCACCATCTGCTACAATAAATGATTTATCAACATCAGCAGTTGCTAAATATCTTTTTTCACCAATGAACTCTTTTACTTTAGATTTATCTTGTTTGAAAGATTCAAAGACTGTAATTGCTTTTTTATTCCACCCAAAAGGAAGTCCAGTAGTTTCATCAATCTCTAGCTTTTGTCCATCTATTCTAAAGCGTAAAAACCACTCTTCATAAATAAGCCTTGCTTTTTCTTCAAAAAGTTTGATTTGCTTGAGATTGTTTTCTATCAAATCATCATAGCTTGATAGAATTTTTGCTATCTTTTTTTGTTCTTTTGGAATTTTAAACTTATAAGATTTAATAGCTCCTATAGGTATCCTCATTTGATTTGCTGCACCACCACCTCTATTTTGAATAAAGTTCTTAAATGTTTGAGTTTCAGCTAAATATCCCAAATACTTTTGATCCAAAATATCATTATCTTTTGTTCTTAAGCATACAGCATTTTGGTTTAATAAATGACCATCAATTTTCTTTGGGATAATTACAGATCTTCCTGCTGCGGATGATTCTAATGATGGATGAGAACCTACTGTAGCTATAACTACATCATTCGTTTTTAATATGTTTTTTTGATATTTTTTGAGACTTGATTCTGATATATAATCAATATTGTCAAAAACAATATCATTACCTTTTATATTAGAAACTTTGACAACGGGAATACCAGATTCAGCATACTCAGATTCACTCCAAGCACCCCCATTATAAAAATCACAAATATCTTCTAGCTTATATTCCATAACTAAATACCCATATTTGTAATTGCTTTTAACAATAGTTGGCTTCCATTATTTAGCTGTATTAACTCATCGTTAATTTCTTTGATTCTACCTTGATAATCAAAATCTTCATCAATATCTATACTAAAACCAACATATCTACCAGGGGTTAACGAGTAGTCATTTTCTTTTATCTCATCAAGAGTAGCAACTTTACATAGCCCTTCGATATCCTCATACTTACCATTTACAAATTTCTCTTTTAGCCACTCATTAGCTGTGAAATCCACCTCTTCACCACGGAAGTTTTTGATAATCGCGGTTAAACCATCTAGTTGCTCTGGGCTAAAGTCATTGATAGTCTGTGTTACTTTTCTAAAAGTCTTTCTCGCATCTATCATTAGTATTTTGTCTTTATTCTCGGCTTTTTTATCCTTATTAAAAAACCATACATGACACGGCAGACTACGAGTATAAAAGAAGTTATTGCCAATACTTACTATCGCCTCTACATCGCCAGTTTCTATCAGCTTTTGCCTGATGTCCTTTTCACTAGATCCTGCATCTGTAGCAGAACTAGCCATTACAAAACCAGCACGACCAGTTTCATTTAGATATGCGTGAAAATACTGTATCCACATATAGTTGCCATTGTCATTTTTCGGCAGTCCAAAAGGAAGCCGACCATTAGGACTTACATCATTTTTAACAAACTCTTTTTTCTTATCAACTTTTTTGACATTAAAAGGAGGGTTTGCCATTACAAAGTCACATTTACCAGTTAGAGCATGAGGGTTAGAGTAGAAACTATTATCCTCGATAATTTTCCCCTCGATACCATGGATAGCTAGGTTCATCTTTGCTAACTTGGCATTGTTTGTTTTTAGCTCTGTACCATATACTGTGATAGCTTCGTTGATAGATTTTTTGGTATGGTCTTTGATAAAATATCCAGTCTGCACAAACATACCACCCGAACCACAGGCAGGGTCATGGATAATACCACTTTTTGGCTCGATGAATTTAACTATCAGCTCCACAAGTGATGGCGGAGTGAAGAACTCGCCTCCCTCTTGAGCACCAGCACCACTCATTGAGAATTTCATCAAGAAATACTCATAAATCCTACCGAAAGCATCACCTGTGATAGTTCGTACTGATTCAGAATTAAACACTCTGATTAAATTATGAAGTAAATCACTATCTAATTCTTGATAGTTTTTAGGCAAAATACCCGCTAAGTCAGTATAGTCTTCTTCAATCAATCGCATAGCTGTATTTACAGCATCGTTGATATCTTCGCCATCTGGCAGATTTGCAAGATACTCATATTTAGAGTTTTCTTGTAAATAAATTGCTCCAGCTCCAATAAAATCCTCTTTTGAAATAGCTCTTTTTTGCCTTGTTCTTGGGTTTATTGGTAGATTAGCTTCTATCTGTATTTTTGCCTCTTCAAACCTATTTTGTGCAAAGCGTAAAAGTATCAACCCTAGTACTGGGTCTTTGTACTCTGCTGCTGTTAGTTTTGAGTTTGCTCTGAGATTATCTGCAGAATCCCACAGTTTTTTTTCTAAATCTTTTATTTGCTGGTTGTTCATTTTTGTACTTTTCCTAAGGAATTATTATATATTTGCTGTGCTTAGCTCACTAATGCTTTAGCTTATTGTATACCTCTATCTCATTATTAAAGCTTAAAATTAGTCTTTTTTCATCATTTTTGTAAAAATTGAGCTAATTGAAAAAAATAGGATCTAAAAAATAACCAAAAAGAAAAAATATTTAGAGAAAAACTATCTGATATATTTATTTACAAGCTTAACAAAAGACATAGGATCTTCTATTTTAGCGCCTTCAACAAACATTGCTTGCATTAGAAGTAACTCAGAAATATCACCAAATACTTCTGTATCAGCTTCATCTTTTAGCTTTTGTACTAAATGATGCTCAGCATTAAGCTCTAGGATAGGCTTCATACCCATACCTGGCATAAACGACTGTCCAGCTTCTTCCATCATCTTTTGCATGTGTAAGCTCATACCATAGTCATTTACAACCACACAGCTTGGAGAATCAGTTAGACGCTTAGATAAACGTACATCTTCAACTTTATCTTTTAGAGTTTCTTTCACTTCTTCTAAGATCTTTTTGAAATCTTTAGACTCTTTTTCAAATTTCTCTTTATTTTCTTCTGACTCAAACTTATCAAGATCGATATCACCTTTGATAATAGATTTCATATGCTTACCATCAAACTCAGTCAAAGTAGACATCATCCATTCATCAATACGATCTGACATTAGGATTACTTCGATACCTTTCTTCTTGAACGCTTCAAGTTGAGGGTTATTCGCAGCAGCCTTATGACTATCAGATGTAATATAGTAGATAGTATCTTGACCTTCTTTCATACGAGAAATATAGTCAGCTAAAGAAACTGTCTGCTTAGAGTCACCACTTTCAGTAGTCGCAAATCTCATTAAGCCAGCGATCTTTTCTTTATTTGAATGATCATCAGATACACCTTCTTTAAGCACTTGACCAAAGTTATCCCAGAATTTTTGATATTTTTCTGCATCTTTATTAGCAAGTTTCTTAAGCTCACCAAGAACTTTCGAAGTTGTAGCTTTTCTGATTTTATCAATAACTTTGTTATGCTGTAATATCTCACGTGATACGTTTAGTGGTAAATCAGCAGAATCAATTACACCTTTAACAAATCTTAAATATGGAGGTAATAATTCCTTGTTCTCCATGATAAATACTCTACGCACATATAAAGATAAACCATAATCTTTATCTCTATTCCAGAAGTCAAAAGGCTTATTCTCTGGGATATATAATAAGCTGTTATACTCAAGATTACCTTCAACCTTGTTATGTATCCACATTGAAGCATCTGCAAAATCATGAGATATATACTTATAAAACTCTTGGTATTCTTCATCAGTTATTTCATCTTTTGATCTTAACCAAATAGCTTTAGTATTGTTTACAGTTTCATACTCATCTTTGATTGTTTGCTCACCTTTATCATCAGTTTCAACTTTTTTCATTTGAATTGGAGTATTAATACAATCAGAATACTTATTCACTAAACCTTTTAATAAGTGATACTCTAATAAGTCTAACTGATCTTCTTTGATATGAAGAGTTATCTCTGTACCACGCTTTTCTTTAGTGATAGTTTCTACTGTAAAGCCATTTTTCGCATCAGAAACCCACTTAGTTGCCTGAGCTTTATCTTGACCTGCTTTTCTTGTTCTAACTGTAACCTTATCAGCAACGATAAATGAAGAGTAGAAACCAACACCAAACTGACCAATTAACTCATTATCTTTACTCTTGTCGCCAGTTAAGCTTTCTAAGAATTTTTTAGTTCCAGACTTTGCAATTGTACCAAGATTTTCAATAACCTCTTCTTCAGTCATACCAATACCATTATCACTAACAGTAATTGTTTTTGCATCTTTATCAAAATCAATTCTAATAGCATAATCAGTATCATCCTCATTCAAAGCTGCATTAGAGATACTTTCATATCTTAGCTTCTCGATAGCATCAGAACTATTAGATACAAGCTCTCTTAAGAATATCTCACGGTTTGAATATAGTGAATGGATCACAAGATGAAGTAATTTATCAACTTCTGTTTCAAATGTATATTTTTTCTCTGACATTTATATAACCCTCTTTTGTTATACTTTTTTCAAATAACTTAATCACAAGTATCTATATGAGAGTCATTGCTATTTTTTCAAGATTTTTTAGTATATAAAAAATGTCTTTTTAGATAATTATTCTACTTTTTGTTTATTTTTGGCAGCCAGCTCTCTTTCTTGACGGATTTCGTCAATAAAAGCACCTCCAATCAAACCACTTGGAATAGCAAAAACACCAATTCCCAACATAGAAACTATAGCTGCTATTAATCTACCCAAGAGTGTAATTGGATACATATCTCCATAACCTACTGTTGTTAGAGTAATAACACCCCACCACAAAGTATTAGATATAGATGAAAAAACCTGAGGTTGGGCTTCATGCTCAGCATAAAACATCAAGATACAAGATATTATCAATATCACAAAAATTAAGCAGTATGATACTAACAGTTCGAGATAGATTTTTTTAAATACATTAATCAATCTATTCATTATCGCTGTATTTTGGAAAATTTTGAATACTCTTAGTAACCTCAATGCTATTAATTCATGAGAATTAATACCAAACAATGATAATATTAATGGTAAAAATATCGCTATAAAATCAATAACATTATAAAAACCAAAAACAAAAACAAACTTTCTCCGTGCTAAAAAAAATCTGATAATGTATTCTATAGAAAAAATAGCTGAAAAAGCTATATTTATATAATTCAAATAATTAATATCGCCATAATCGATCTGAGCAATTAAAGTAAATGAATTTATAATAACAAGAAGGACTATTATACTCTGATAAATTTTTTGTAGCATATAATAAGATAATATTCTTCAAAACTCTATTATTAAGAGTTTAGCAAAATTTATAAGAGTAAGTTAAATTTAAAATAGATATATTTGTTTGAGATAAATATAGAATATAGAAAAAAGGTTATTATTCTTCGTCAGCAGCTTCTTCTACCTGAGGTCTATCAACCAATTCGATGAAAGCCATAGGAGCTTTATCACCAAATCTATAACCACACTTAAGAATTCTAGTATAACCACCAGCTCTTTCTGCGTAACGAGCACCAAACTCTTCAAAAAGCTTAGTAACAGCAGCTTTATTTCTTAAGAAATCAAAAGCTTGTCTTCTAAGAGCAACAGATTGTGCTTTAAACTCATTAGAGTTAACATCTAATTCATTTCTTAGCTTATGTTCTCTTTTAGCTAAAGTAACTAAAGGCTCAACTATAGTTCTTAACTCTTTTGCTTTAGGTAAAGTAGTTTTAATAAGCTCATGATTAATCAAAGATGCTGACATATTCTTAAACATAGCTTTTCTATGACTACTAGTTCTTCCGAACTTACTTCCTTTTTTACGATGTCTCATAGTAATTACTCCTTTATAGTTAATATTATATGATTACTATATATTTATTTTCCTTCAACTAGTTCTCTAAAGTTGTCAATTTGAACACCTAAAGATAAACTATTGTCTATTAATATTTGCTTGATCTCATTTAGAGATTTTTTACCTAAATTAGGTATCTTCATAAGCTGCGACTCTGAATATTGTACTAAGTCACCTAAATACTTAATATTCTCTGCTCTTAAGCAGTTAGATGATCTAACGGTTAACTCTAGGTCATCAATTGGTTTAAGTAATATAGGATCAATATTAGAATCTAATAGTGCATCTCCAGTCTTACCATTACTAGGTACTCTAAGAGATACAAATACAGATATTTGTTCACAGAAATACTCTAGTGCTTTTGTAACAGCTGCTAGTGGTTCAATAGTACCATTTGTTTTCACAAACACTTCTAATGTCTCACTATTTCCATTATCAAAAATTTCAAAAGCAACTCTTTTTATAGGATTGAAATCCGCATCAACAGCGATGTCTCCAACATTTTCTAGCTCAGTTGGTAGTGCCGAAAGAATTCCGACATTTCTACCCACACTAACAGTAGCTGTCAGACTAAACTCTCTTTCGTTAGTTAGAGTAGCAATAGGCTGATCTTTGTTGATAATTTCTATGCCTTGAGTTGTTTTAAAATCTCCTGCAGTTACAACACCAGATTTAGTTACTGATAGTTCTAATTCTACTTTTGCTACACTTTTATCAAGCTTTATTGCAACTTTTTTTAGATTAGAAACAATCTCAACAACATCTTCTTTAACATCTTCTAAAGTCGAATATTCGTGTAATACACCATCTATATTGACTTTGATAATAGAAGCACCTGATAATGAAGATAACAAAAATCTTCTAATAGAGTTACCAAGGATATGAGCCATACCTTTTTCTACAGGAGAAACTTGAATTTTATATCCAAAAGCCCCTAACTCTTCTTTAAGCTGTATATTAGGTACAAATTCCTGATTTGAATTATTATTACTCACTAAAAAAATCTCCTTGAAATAAGGCTATATACGAGTCTTTAAAAAAATAATAAAATTATTACTTAGAGTAAAGCTCGATGATTAATTGTTCATTTATATCTGCAGATAATTCTGATCTATCCGGTGAAGACTTCATAGTACCTTCTAGTGAATCAGTATTTACATCAATCCAAGAAAGTTCTTTTCTGTGCTTAGCAAGCTCAACAGCATTTTGAATTCTTAACTGCTTTTTAGCTTTCTCTCTAACTGCAACTATATCACCAGATTTAACTTGCGCTGAAGGAACATTACAAGTATGTCCATTAAGCATAATACCTTTGTGTACAACAAGTTGTCTAGCTTCTGCACGCGTAGCAGCAAAACCCATTCTATAAACAACATTGTCTAGTCTTGACTCTAATATCTCTAATAAAGTAGCACCTGTGTTACCTTTTCTTCTATTAGCTTCAAGATAGTATTTTTTGAATTGACCTTCTAAAACACCATACATACGACGAACTTTTTGCTTTTCTCTTAACTGTAAACCATAGTCAGATAGGCGCGCTCTTCTTGCTCCATGTTGACCCGGTGCAGTATTCATTTTACATTTTTCGTCGTTAGCTTTTACACCACTTTTTAAAAATAAGTCAGTACCTTCTCTTCTAGAAAGCTTACATTTTGGTCCTAGATATCTAGCCATTATTAATTTCCCTTTAAAATATTAAACACGACGTTTCTTAGGAGGACGACAACCATTATGCGGTAATGGAGTCACATCTGTTATGCTTGTAACTTTTAAGTTTTTAGCATTTAAAGCTCTAACAGCAGAGTCTCTACCTGAACCTGGTCCCTTTACTAAAACATCTACGTTTTTAACACCATATTCAAGAGCCATATCAGCGGCTCTTTCAGCAGCTACTTGAGCAGCAAAAGGTGTACTTTTTCTCGAACCTCTAAAGCCACTACCACCAGAAGTAGCCCAAGATAAAGCATTACCTTGTCTATCTGTGATAGTTACTATAGTGTTATTAAAAGATGAGTAAATATGAGCAACTGCATCAGTCACTACTCTTTTTACTTTTTTCTTTGATGATCTAACAGACTTAGCCATATAATCTACCCTTTAATCTTTATAGTTATAATTGTATTTTACGCCTTGATTGGCTTTCTTGGACCTTTACGAGTACGTGCATTAGTCTTCGTTCTTTGTCCTCTTACAGGAAGGCTACGACGATGTCTTCTACCTCTGAAACAACCTAAGTCCATAAGTCTTTTTATGTCCATAGAAACTTCACGGCGTAAATCACCTTCTACCGTAAATTTAGCAACTTCTGTTCTCAAAATTTCAATCTGTTCTTCAGATAAATCTTTAATTTTAACAGTTGGATCTACTTTGCAAGATTGGCAAATTTGTTGCGCTCTTGTTTTACCTATTCCATAAATTGAAGTTAATCCTATCACTGTATGTTTATGAACAGGAATATTAACACCAGCTATACGAGCCATCTAATTCACTCCTAATAATTATTCTTAATTTAGTTACTATCTATCGCATTTTGTAACTTGCTAGGATAGCTTTTTAAAAACAAATAATCAAGCTTTATTTAATTTGCTTGATTGTTTAACCTTGTCTTTGCTTATGTCTAGGGTCTGTACATATCACACGAACTACTCTATTACGTTTGATAACTTTACAGTTTCTACACATTTTCTTAACTGAAGCTCTAACTTTCATTTTAATTTCTCCAATAATATTTCTCTATTTTCTCTTACCACTAAGATTTGCTTTCTTTAGTAAAGAATCATATTGTGTTGACATCATATGAGATCTAACTTGAGCCATAAAGTCCATCATCACAACTATTACAATTAGCAAAGATGTACCACCAAATGTAAATGAAAGTCCTTGAGCGAAGAACTTAACCACAAAAATTGGTAATAAACATATAGCTGTAATATAAAGTGAACCTACTAAAGTTAGTCTAGTCATAACTGCATCAATATACTTAGCTGTCTGCTCACCAGGTCTTACACCAGAAATGTAAGCTCCAGATTTTTTCAGATTATCTGCTGTTTCTTTTGGATTAAACACCAATGAAGTATAGAAGAAACAAAAGAAAATAATTGTCGCAGCAAATACTACAGTATAGACAATACTTCCAGGTTGCAACATTTCTGCAACATCTGCAAACCAACCAAGTGAATTATAGTTAGATAACCAACCAAGCAAAACACCGGGCACCATAAGTATAGATGATGCAAAGATTGCTGGAATCACACCTGCCATATTTAACTTTAATGGTAGATGGCTAGTCTGAGCAGCAAACATTTTTCTACCCTGCTGCCTTTTAGCATAGTTTACTGTAATTTTTCTTTGAGCACTCTCCATGAATACCACAAAAGCAATAACAAGCAAAAGAAGTATCAATAGAACCCAAACAGATAAGTAAGATATTACATGTTGATTAGCTTGAGATAGCGTATTAGAAATTTCAAATGGTAGATTAGCAACGATACCAGAGAAGATTAGTAGTGATATACCGTTACCTACACCTCTTTCTGTAATTTGCTCACCCAACCACATTAAAAACATGCTACCAGTAGTAACAGAAACAATTGTAGTTAAATAAAATAACCCCATATTGCTTGTAGTCACTAAGCCATCTTGATGCAATACAAATGCAACAATACCAAATGATTGTACTATAGCCAAAGCAAGTGTCAAATATCTTGTATATTGGGTTATCTTCTTTTGACCAGATTCACCTTCTTTTTTAAGCTCTATAAATTTAGGATATACAGCTGAAAGCATCTGAAAAATAATAGATGCCGAAATATATGGCATCACACCCAATGCAAAGATACTCATTTGAGTAAGAGCGCCACCAGAGAACATATTAAACATACTCATCAAACCACCTGTTGATGAGTGCTGATTTGATATAATCTCGACCAATTTAGTAGGATCAATATTTGGAATAGGAATATATACCCCTAGTCTAAATACTAATATAGCGATAACCACAAAAATTAATCTAGATTTTAATTCACCTGTTGTACCAGAAGCACTGTTATACTTTGACATATCTTAAATCTTACTCTACCTTACCACCAGCTTTTTCGATAGCTTCTTTAGCACCTTTTGTGCAAGCTATACCTTTAAGGCTAACAGCTTTTTGGATTTCTCCACTTGCTATTACTTTTACTGATTTAATATCTTTTCTTATAAGACCAGAGTCTTTTAAAGCATCAAGAGTTACTTCTTCTAGAGCTACATTATTCAATTCATGTAGTCTAATTTCAGCAACAAATCTTTTAGACGCAGAAGTAAAACCAAACTTTGGTAGTCTTCTTTGTATAGGCATCTGACCGCCTTCAAAACCTACTTTATGATAGCCACCTGAACGTGCTTTTTGACCTTTGTGACCTTTACCAGAAGTTTTACCTAATCCACTTCCAATACCACGTCCAAGTCTTTTCGGAGCACTCTTAGAGCCAGCAGCAGGAGCAATTGTATTTAATTTCATCTTATACTACCCCTCTATCTTAACCATATAATATATTTTGTTCGCCATACCACGATTTTCAGGAGTATCTAACACCTCAACAGTATGGTTTATTTTTCTAAGACCTAAACCTCTAGCTGATGCTATATGGTTTTCTTTACGGCCAATTAAGCTTTTTGTTAAAGTAACTTTAAATGTTTTAGCTTGAGTCATTTTTAATTACCCCTGAATCTCTTCAACAGACAAACCTCTTTTCTCAGCGATCTCTTCTGGTGATTTAATTTTTGCCAAACCAGCTATCGTTGCTCTTACAACGTTTGCAGGATTAGTTGAGCCATAAGTTTTTGCTAAAACGTTGTGTACACCAACAGCCTCAAAAACCGAACGCATAGCACCACCAGCAATAATACCAGTACCAGCAGATGCAGGTTGCATAAATACTTTTGAAGCACCATGATTAGACATAGTAGCATACCATAACGTATCGTTATTAAGATTGACTGATACCATGTTTTTCTTAGCGTTTTCCATAGCTTTTTGGATAGCAGCAGGTACTTCTCTTGATTTACCTCTACCTACTCCAATTCTACCTTTACCATCACCCACAACAGTTAAAGCGGCAAAGCTCATAATTCTTCCACCTTTTACTGTCTTAGAGTGTCTCTTAACACTAACTAACTTTTCAATCAGCTCTTCGTTTTTTTTCACTTCATTAGACATAATGAATAATCATCCATATTTTATTTATTAAAACTGAAGACCATGCTCTCTAGCAGCCTCTGCTAAAGCTTTAACACGTCCATGATACTTATATCCAGATCTATCAAAAGCAACCTGTGAAATACCCTTTTCCTTACATCTGTTAGCAATAACTTCACCAACAATTGCAGCAGAATTAACATTACCAGTATATTTACACTTTGCCTTCACGTCTTTTTCTACAGTAGACGCCGCAGCTATTACAGTAGAACCATCACCAGATATTACTTGAGCATATACATGCTTAGGTGTTCTATAAACACACAGTCTAGTATGACCAAGCTCTTTTAGTTTAATTCTAGTACGTTTACTACGACTTAAACGAGCAGTTTTTTTATTCATAATTATACTATCCCTTACCTAACTACTTCTTCTTAGCTTCTTTCTTCGCTACATACTCATCTTCGTAACGAACACCTTTACCTTTATATGGCTCAGGCTTTCTATAATCTCTGATTTCAGAAGCTACTTTACCTAAAAGCTCTTTATCAGCACCTTTAAGAACAATTTCTGTTGGAGCTGGAGTTTCAGCTGTTATACCCTGTGGCAACTTGTAAACCACAGGATGTGAAAAGCCTAAAGTAAGATTAAGTTCGCTACCCTGAGCTTTAGCACGATAACCAACACCAATAATCTTTAATTTTCTTTCAAAACCTTTACTTACACCTTCAACCATATTGTTGAGTATAGCTCTTGCAGTACCAGACTGAGCAACAGCATTCTTACTGCTACTATTAGGTGATACAGTTGCAACGCCATCTTCAACATTAAAAGTTACTTCTGTAGAAAAAGTTTTGCTTAAAGTTGCTTTAGCTCCTTTAACTTCAACCTGATTACCAGCAGCAACATTTATCGTAACACCACTAGGGATAGCAACAGGTTTTTTACCTATTCTTGACATATCAAATCTCCTTGCTAACTTAAGCTACGTAGCCGATAATTTCGCCACCAACACCAAGATCTCTAGCCTTTCTATCACTTACCAAACCTTTAGATGTAGAGACAATAGCAACACCAAAACCACCATATACCTTAGGTAGCTCTTCATGAGACTTATAAATTCTCAAACTTGGTCTAGAAACTCTCTTTATCATCTCAATTACAGGCGTGCCTGCATGATACTTAAGTTCAATTTCAATTGAAGGATGACCTGCTGAAGTTGTGCCTTTTGAACAACCTTTAATATAACCTTCGTTAACTAAAAAGTTCGCGATTTCCATCTTCATTTTTGAAAATGGTACAGAAATAACTTCCTTCTCTGCAGAAAGACCATTTCTAATTCTTGTAAACATATCCGCGATAGGATCTTGCATACTCATAACTTAAATTCCTTATTACCAACTAGCTTTTTTCAAACCAGGAACATCACCTGCCATTGCATACTCTCTAAGCTTATTACGGCATAAACCAAACTTTCTGTATACAGCATGTGGTCTACCTGTAACTTTACATCTTCTTTGAACTCTAGAAGCTGAAGAGTTTACCGGTAACTTCTGCAGTTTAATTTGAGCTTCCCACTTTTGTTCTTCAGTAGAGTTTGTATCAAGAATAATAGCTTTTAGCTCAGCTCTTTTTTGAGCATATTTAGCTACTAATTTTTCTCTCTTCAACTCTCTCTGAATCATTGATTTTTTTGCCATTTAAAACCCCAATTTAAATTAAGACTTAAAAGGAAAACCAAATGCCTTAAGCAAAGCTCTTCCTTGATCATCATTTTTAGCTGTAGTAGTTATCGAAATATCTAAACCTCTGATAGAGTCAACTTTATCATAATCAATTTCAGGGAAAGAAATTTGCTCTCTCATACCTAAGCTATAATTACCTCTTCCATCAAAAGATTTAGCACTTAACCCCCTAAAATCTCTGATTCTAGGAATAGCAATTGTTATAAGTCTATCTAAAAATTCATACATACGCTCACCACGTAAAGTAACTTTAGCACCTATTGGCCATCCGTCACGAATTTTAAAACCAGCAATTGATTTTTTAGACTTAGTAACAACTGGTTTTTGACCAGCAATCGCTGTCAAATCATTTAACGCAAAAGTCATAATTTTCTTGTCTTTTGCAGCATCACCAACACCCATATTAAGAGTAATTTTCTCAATAGCAGGTACTTCCATTATATTATCCAGCCCTAGCTCAGACTTTAACTTAGCTACAAGCTCTTTTTGATAATAATCTTTTAATCTTGCCATAAAAACTTAGTCCTATAAGTCTACAAGCTCGCCATTAGATTTAAAGTAGCGAACCTTTTTCTCATCAACAAACTTGTAACCCACTCTATCTGCTTTTTCAGTAGCAGGGTTAAAGATAGCAACGTTAGAAGCATCAACAGGAAGTTCTTTCTCAACAACTCCACCTTCCACACCTCTATTAGGGTTAGGCTTAACATGCTTCTTAACAATATTAACACCTTCCACCAAAACTAAAGAACCGCCTTTAGCGAATGATTTAACAACGCCTCTACGACCCTTATCTTTACCAGCAATAACTATTACGTCATCACCTTTTTTTAATCTATTCATTATCTACACCTCAATAAATATAACTATAGTACTTCTGGTGCTAAAGATACGATCTTCATAAACTTCTCTGTACGTAGCTCTCTAGTAACAGGGCCAAAAATACGTGTCCCGATAGGTTGACCGTTAGCATTTAGAAGCACGGCAGCATTGCCATCAAAACGGACTTTAGAACCATCTTTTCTACGAACACCTTTAGCTGTTCTAACAACTACAGCATTATATACAGATCCTTTTTTAGCTTTACCTCTTGGAGCAGCTTCTTTCACAGTCACTTTTATAACATCTCCAATAGATGCATATCTGCGATGTGAACCACCCAAAACTTTAATACACTCTACTCTCTTAGCGCCACTGTTATCAGCAACTTGGAGTTCTGTTTGCATTTGAATCATACAAATAACCCTTAATTATTATTATATAAGACTGCTGAGTAATTTGCAGTCCGATAAATATACCAATAAACAAAAATAAAATCAAATTTATTATTTTTCTCTATGGATAATATCGACTAAACACCATTTCTTAGTTTTTGAATACGGTTTAGTTTCTTTGAACTTGATAACATCACCTTCTTTACATTCATTTTTCTCATCATGAACATAGTATTTTGTAGTTTTTTTAACAAACTTACCATATAAAGGGTGCTTAACATATCTTTCAGCTCTTACAACTACAGTTTTATCCATAGCTACGCTAGAAACTTTACCTTCTAACAATCTAATTTTATCGCTCATCTTCAAGGCACCTATTTATTCTTTTCTGATATTATTGTATTTATACGAGCAATATCTCTTTTTGCACTTTTAAACAAGTGATTCTTTTTTAATTGCCCTGTACCCTTCTGCATACGAAGAGAAAATAACTGTTGCAATAACTCTATTTTCGCTTCTTGCAATTGGTCAATACTTTTACCTCTATAATCTTTTAAAGTATCTTTTCTTTTCATTACATCACCTGCTTTTCAACAAAAGTTGTCTGCACTGGCATTTTAGCAGCTGCTCTAGCAAAAGCTTCACGCGCTAATTCTTCTTTTACACCAGTGATCTCATATAGTACACGACCCGGCTGAATTTGAGCAACCCAATATTCAACAGAACCCTTACCTTTACCCATACGAACTTCAAGAGGTTTTTGTGTAATTGGCTTATCTGGGAAGATTCTAATCCAAACTTTACCACCACGCTTAATATGACGAGTAATAGCTCTTCTTCCTGCTTCTATTTGTCTAGCAGTAACCCTACCTCTAGATGTCGCCTGTAGACCAAACTCACCAAAGCTTACTTTATTACCTCTGTGAGCCAAGCCTCTATTACGCATCTTCTGCTGTTTACGAAACTTTGTACGCTTAGGCTGTAGCATTATTTAGCTCCTTTTTTATTATTTTTCTGATTCAATTGACCAGGAAGAACTTCACCCTTATAGATCCAAACTTTAACACCTATGATACCATAAGTCGTCAACGCTTGAGCTGTAGAATAGTCTACATCCGCTCTAAAAGTTTGTAGAGGAACTCTACCATCTCTAGCCCACTCAGAACGAGCAATCTCAGCACCGCCTAAACGACCACTAACCATAATCTTGATACCTTTAGCACCTGATTTCATAGCAGCTTGCATAGCCTTTTTCATAGCTCTTCTGAACATTACTCTTTTTTCTAATTGCTGAGCTACACTATCAGCAACTAATTTAGCATCAATCTCTGGCTTACGCACTTCTTCAATATTAATCTGAACAGGTATACCCATTAACTTATTAACATCAGAACGTAATTTTTCAACATCTTCGCCCTTCTTACCAATCACGATACCAGGTCTTGCTGTATGTATTGTGATTTTAGCATTTTGAGCAGGTCTCTCAATTTGAATCTTACTAACTGCTGCTGATGCAAGTTTTTTATGCAAAAACTCTCTAACCTTAATATCTTCATTAAGCTTAGTAGCGTAGTCAGAAGAGTCAGCATACCACGTTGAATTATGCTCTTTTACTATGCCTAATCGAATTCCATTAGGATTTACTTTTTGACCCATTTTTACTACACCTCTTAATTTTTCTCAGCAACTTTCACAGTGATATGCGAAGTTCTTTTTAAAATACGATTTCCACGACCTTTTGCTCTAGCTTCAAAACGCTTCATAGTAGGACCCTCATCTACAAATACAGTTGAAACAAACAATGAGTCAACATCCATACCATCATTATGCTCTGCATTAGCGATAGCTGAATTTAAAACATCTTTAATTAGCACTGCTGCTTTCTTATTACTAAAAGTCAAAAGATTAATAGCTTGCTCTACAGGTAAGCCCCTGACTTGGTCTGCTACTAGTCTTGCCTTTTGAGCTGAGATTCTAGCATTTTTTAATTTAGCTTGTACTTCCATGTGTATAACCCCAACTATTTCTTCTTAGCTTTTTTATCAGCTGCATGACCACGGTAGTTACGAGTTACAGCAAACTCACCTAACTTATGACCTACCATCTCTTCAGTCATAAGAACTGGCACATGCTGTTGACCGTTATGTACAGCTATAGTTAAACCTATCATATCCGGCACAATCAATGATCTTCTCGACCATGTTTTGATTGGCTTTTTAGAATTACTTTCTTGCGCTTCAAAAACCTTCTTTAAAAGATGATGATCTACAAAAGGTCCTTTTTTTAATGAACGAGGCACAACCTTCTCCCTAATTACTTACGTTTTTGAACAATCAACTTATTAGAACGCTTATTTTTACGCGTCTTATAACCTTTAGTAGGCACACCCCATGGAGACACAGGATGTCTACCACCTGAAGTACGACCTTCACCACCACCATGCGGGTGATCTACTGGGTTCATCGCAACACCTCTTACAGTAGGTCTTACGCCTCTCCAGCGCTTCGCACCAGCCTTACCTAAAGATTTTAAGTTGTGCTCAGAATTTGATACCACACCAATAACAGCTCTACAATCAAGAAGCACTCTTCTCATCTCACCTGATCTTAAACGAATAATTGCATAAGCATTATCTTTACCAACCAACTGAGCGAAAGTACCAGCACTTCTGATCATTTGCGCACCTTTCATAGGCTTCATTTCGATATTATGAATAACTGTACCAAGAGGGATATTTCTCAATGGCATACAGTTACCTACAGCAACATCTACTTTTTCACCAGAAACTATCGACATATCTTTCTTTAAACCTTTAGGAGCGATGATATATCTTCTTTCACCATCAGCATAAAGTACTAAAGCAATATTTGCGCTACGGTTAGGATCGTACTCGATTCTCTCAACCTTAGCTACGATATTATCTTTGTTTCTTT
Organism: Francisella salimarina; assembly: GCF_007923265.1. Taxonomy (NCBI): domain Bacteria; kingdom Pseudomonadati; phylum Pseudomonadota; class Gammaproteobacteria; order Thiotrichales; family Francisellaceae; genus Francisella; species Francisella salimarina. The sequence continues at coordinate 310,352 of NZ_VOJA01000004.1, read as the reverse complement.
TAAAGTCCACAACACGGTAATGCTGCTTATGTCCGCCACCTTGATGACGAACTGTAATTCTACCAGTATTGTTTCTACCAGCCTTACTCTTCTTAGCTTCTACCAAACCCTTAAACGGCTTACCTGTGTGTAATTCTGTATTCTTTACGCTCACTACGTGGCGACGGCCAGGTGAAGTAGGTTTAGCTTTTTTTATTTCAATCATGATTACAAACCTTCTCTAAGTTACTCTGCACCAACAAAACTGATGTCATGTCCTTCAGCAAGCTTTACATAAGCCTTTTTCCAAGCCTTTGTTCTACCCTCAACACGACCAAATCTACGAGCTTTACCTTTAACATTAAGGATATTCACAGATTCAACTTTAACCTCAAAAAGCTTCTCTACAGCACTTTTCACATCTTGCTTAGTCGCAGTTCTTGCTACTTCGAACACTATAGTAGAGTTAGCATCTGAAAGACCATAAGTCTTATCAGAAACGTGAGGTCTAACAACTGTCTTTAATAATTTTTCTTGAGAACTCATACTAGTTTCTCCTCTACTTCTTTAATAGCTTGCTTAGTGAATACAACATTCTCAAAGCAAACTAAAGAAACTGGATTAATTTCCACAGAATCACATACTGCAACATTCTTAAGGTTTCTAGAAGATAAGTATAAATTTTCATTAAACTCTTCCACACCAACAACAAAAAGAACATCTTTAACACCTAAAGAATCAACAATTGTCTTGAATTCTTTTGTCTTAGGAGTATCTAACTTCAACTGCTCAACAACAGTCATTCTGTCAGATCTAACCAATTCAGATAGTATTGATTTAACAGCACCTGAATACATTTTACGATTTACTTTTTGCTTATAGCTCTTAGGCTTAGCTGCAAATGTAACACCACCCTTTCTGAAAATAGGTGAACGGATCGTACCCGCTCTCGCTCTACCTGTACCTTTCTGTCTCCAAGGCTTAGCTCCACCACCAGATACTTCTGATCTAGTCTTCTGAGCTTTAGTACCTTGACGAGCGCCTGCCATATAAGCAACAACAACCTGATGAATTAGGGCTTCATTATAGTCAGCTGCAAATATACCATCTGCAACACCCACTACACCAGCCTCTGCACCAGCTAAAGATTTTATATTTAAGTCCACAACAACTCTCCGGTATAATTAATATTTATCTACTAACTTTTAACAGCTGGAGTAACGATAATATCTCCACCAACTGAACCTGGAATACCACCTTTCAAAAGTAATAAACCATTTTCCGCGTCCACTCTCACAACCTCAAGTGACTGAATAGTAACGTTTTCGCTACCTAAGTGTCCAGCCATCTTTTTGTTCTTGAATACTCTACCTGGAGTCTGGTTTTGACCAGTAGAACCATGAACTCTATGAGAAAGAGAGTTACCATGAGTAGCATCTTGAGTAGCAAAGTTGTGACGCTTAACACCACCTGCAAAACCCTTACCTTTAGATACACCTCTGACATCTACTTTCTGACCTGCTTCGAAAATAGTAGCATCAATAGATGCACCAACTTCGTACTCAGAAGCATTATCAATAGCAAACTCCCACAAACCTCTGCCCGGCTCAACACCAGCTTTCGCATAATGACCTGCAGCAGGCTTGTTTACATTAGAACGCTTTTTAAAACCAGTAGTTACTTGAATAGCATTATAACCATCCGTCTCAGCAGTTTTAACTTGAGTAACCTTGTTTGACTCAACTTGAACAACTGTAACAGGAATAGAAACACCATCTTCAGTAAATATACGAGTCATACCACATTTGCGACCAACTAATCCTAAAGACATTATTATATCCTCTATTATTATTATATTAACTCTGCAATTACGATTGACTGCAGAGACCTAACTAATACTATTTTCTGGAATTTCCAAAAAAGTATCGTATATATTAGCTTAAACTGATCTGAACATCAACACCTGATGCCAAATCAAGCTTCATTAGAGCATCTACAGTTTTATCCGTAGGTTCAACAATATCAATCAATCTCTTGTGAGTTCTGATCTCATATTGATCTCTTGCTTTTTTGTTTACGTGCGGAGAAATAAGAATTGTAAATTTCTCTTTACGAACTGGTAAAGGGATTGGTCCCTTTACTTGAGCCCCTGTTTTCTTAGCTGTATCAACAATTTCTTGAGTAGAAATATCGATAAGCTTATGATCAAAGGCTTTTAATCTAATTCTAATACGTTGATTATTTATAGCCATTTTAATTATATCCTTTTATTATGAGTTACGTGATTTGATTATTTCATCAGCAATATTATTTGGCACTTCAGAGTACTTCTTAAACTCCATAGAGAATGATGCTCTACCTTGGCTCATAGAACGCACATTCGTAGCATAACCAAACATTTCTGAAAGAGGAACTAGAGCATTAATAACTCTTCCGCTTGGGTTTTCGTCCATCCCTTCGATAATACCTCTTCTTCTGTTAAGGTCACCCATAACATCACCTAAATAATCTTCAGGAGTCACAACCTCAACCTTCATGATTGGCTCAAGTATACAAGCATTTGCTTTCTTAGCACCCTCTTTAAGAGCCATTGAAGCAGCAATCTTAAACGCCATCTCAGATGAGTCAACATCATGGTAAGAACCATCAAACAATGTAGCCTTAACACCAATCATAGGATAACCAGCTAATACACCATTTTGCATCTGCTCTTCGATACCTTTAGCAACTGAACTAATATACTCTTTTGGTACCACACCACCAACAATCTCGTCAACAAACTCAAAAGTTTTCTCTTCACCAGCATCGTTAGTCTCAACAGCCAATGGTTCAAACTTAACAACAACATGACCGTATTGACCTCTACCACCAGACTGACGAACAAACTTACTATCTTGATCCACAGTTCCACGGATAGTTTCTCTGTAAGCAACCTGAGGGTTACCAACATTTGCCTCAACCTTGAATTCACGCTTCATACGATCAACAATAATATCTAAATGAAGCTCACCCATACCAGAGATAATTGTTTGACCAGACTCTTCATCTGTCTTAACTCTGAAAGATGGATCTTCCGCAGCTAGTTTACCTAACGCAATAGACATCTTCTCTTGGTCAGCCTTAGTCTTAGGCTCAACAGCAACAGAAATTACTGGCTCAGGGAATTCCATTCTTTCTAAAATTACTGGCTTATCAAGATCACAAAGAGTATCACCAGTAGTAACATCTTTAAGACCAATACAAGCAGCAATATCACCAGCTCGTACTTCTTTAATCTCTTCACGTTTATTTGAGTGCATCTGTACAATACGACCAACACGCTCTTTTTTACCTTTTACAGGGTTATATACAGCATCACCAGACTTAAGCACACCCGAATAAACACGTATAAATGTTAGGTTACCAACAAACGGGTCTGTAGCAAGCTTAAACGCAAGAGCTGCAAATGGCTCTTCATCAGATGAAGGACGAGAAGCTGGCTCACCATCCTCTGTCTCACATTTGATAGCAGCAACTTGGTTAGGAGCTGGCAAGTATTCAATAACACCATCAAGTACAGCTTGAACACCCTTGTTCTTAAACGCAGATCCACAGAATGCCAATACGATTTCGTTAGCTAACACTCTAGTGCGAAGACCTTGTTTAATCTCATCTTCAGAAAGCTCGCCTTCTTCAAGGTATTTTTCCATAAGCTCTTCAGAAGCTTCTGCAGCAGCCTCAATCATCTCCATACGAAGTTCTTCAGCTCTATCTTGAAGCTCAGCTGGAATATCAACAAGATCATAAGTTAGACCCATGTCTTCTTCATTCCACATGATGGCCTTCATCTTCATAAGATCAACAACACCTTTGAAATCTTCTTCAGCACCAATATTTAACTGAACCGGAACAACATTTGCTTTTAAACGCGTTCTAATCTGGCCACACACTCTTTCAAAGTCAGCACCAGATCTATCCATTTTATTTACAAATACGATTCTTGGTACACCATACTTATTAGCTTGACGCCATACCGTCTCTGACTGAGGCTCAACACCAGATGAACCACAGAAGACAACTACCGCACCATCTAGTACACGTAGTGAACGCTCTACCTCAATAGTAAAGTCAACGTGACCCGGAGTGTCAATAATATTTATACGATGCTCTGGAAACTGCTGATCCATACCAGACCAAAAAGTTGTAGTAGCAGCAGAAGTAATTGTAATACCTCTTTCTTGCTCTTGCTCCATCCAATCCATAGTGGCAGCACCATCATGCACCTCACCAATCTTATGAGAAAGACCAGTATAGAATAGAATACGCTCTGTAGTAGTTGTTTTACCTGCGTCAACGTGAGCGCAGATACCAATATTTCTATATTTTTCTAAAGCTGTTTTACGAGGCATTTTCTATTCTCCTATTACCATCTAAAGTGAGCAAATGCTTTGTTAGCTTCAGCCATCTTATGAGTATCTTCTCTCTTCTTGACAGCAGCACCTCTACCTTCTACAGCCTCTAGAATTTCCGCAGCAACTCTATCACCCATAGTATTTTCTTTTCTCTTACGCGCAGCATCAATTATCCATCTCATACCTAGAGTTTGACGACGCTCTGGTCTAACCTCTACAGGAACCTGATATGTAGCACCACCAACGCGACGAGACTTAACTTCCACCATTGGACTAACACTTTCTAAAGCATTCTCAAACACTTCCACCTCGTTAGCGGATGCATCTTTAGCTTTAATTTTATCAAATGCACCATACACAATCTTTTCTGCTACAGACTTCTTACCATCTAGCATAATATGGTTCACAAACTTAGCAACAACCTGACTCTTAAACTTAGGATCAGGTAGAATATCTCTTTTAGGAGCTCTATTTCTTCTAGACATTTTTACACCTTCTTCAAATGTTAAACTTTAAACACAAATTAAGACTTAGGACGCTTAGTACCATACTTTGAACGACCGTGCTTACGATTATTAACACCTGAAGTATCTAAAGCACCCCTAACAATGTGGTAACGCACACCTGGTAAATCCTTAACCCTACCACCTCTGATAAGCACAACACTATGCTCTTGTAGGTTATGACCTTCACCACCAATGTAGCTTGTTACCTCAAATCCGCTCGTTAATCTTACACGAGCTACTTTTCTAAGTGCTGAGTTAGGCTTCTTAGGAGTTGTAGTATACACCCTAGTACACACACCTCTTCTTTGTGGACACGCCTTTAACGCAGGAACCTTAGACTTAACAACCGATCTCTTGCGAGGGTTGTTCACCAACTGATTAATAGTTGCCATTAGTTATTATTCTCCGTTTTTTATCAGTTTTGTTTTAAATTGATTTCAAATGCCTGACAAGGATGTGATCCCTGCAAAAATAGCATTAGACAGAAATAATAACAAAAAAGCAAAAGAAAGAAAAGAAAAAGTATTATTTATCAGAGTTGCCAAAAACAGACTTAAACGCAACATAAAGATAGTTACACATAGAGTAAACCGTAAGAATTACCGCAACATAAAGCATTAAAAAACCTAATAAGATAAACCAAGTATTAAAGCTAGCATAATCCAAAGAGTGCCTAAAATCTATCGCAGGCTTAATCAAAAATATAAATAAAGCCGCCATCTGGGCTGTTGTTTTGATCTTACCCCAAACACCTACCTTAACGACACTACGCTGACCAAGCTCAGCCATCCACTCACGCAGTGCTGATACCAAAATCTCTCGACATATCATAATAATTGCTGGAATTGTTGCCCACCAATAAGGATACATTTCAATAAAAAGACATAATGCAGTAGCCACTATCAACTTATCAGCAACAGGATCCAAAAAAGCACCTAATTTACTTGTTTGCTCCCACTTACGCGCTAAATAGCCATCCAACCAGTCAGTAGCTGCCCCAAGCAAAAATAAAGTAGCTGTAATACCATGATGATGAGGAAAGTCAAAATAATAACAAATTACAATAAAAGGTATTAGAAACAAACGTCCAAAAGTTAGAATATTTGGAATATTAAAAAACATAAATCAAACTCCAGTGTGACCAAACCCACCAGCCGCCCTGACTGTCTGTTGGGAAAAGTCTTCTACAACATCAAACTTTGCTTGAACCACGGGAACAATAACAAGCTGAGCAAATCTCATCAGAGGCTCTATCTCTATAACTTCTTGAGAACGGTTAAAACAAGAAACCATCAATTCACCTTGATAATCAGAATCAATAAGGCCTGTACCGTTACCCAATACCAAACCTTTCTTGTGCCCCAAACCTGACCTAGGTAAGATCATAGCTGCATAGCCTGAATTTGCGATATTAATTGCAATACCAGTACCAACAAGTTTACACTCGCCAGGATTCAAAAACTCTTTTTGAGATATGCAAGCTCTAAGATCAACTGCGGCCGAACCCTCTGTGCCATATTCAGGCACCTCTTTGACAATATCTTTATTTAAAATTTTTAGCTCTATATTCAAAACAGCTCTCCTACACAACAAATACACCTGCCAGGTAACCCAATGTAACAAAAATAGGCAGAGCAGGCATATAGCCATCCAACCTATCAAGCACACCACCATGACCAGGCAAAATATTACCACTATCCTTTACACCAGCAATTCGTTTCATCATACTTTCAAAAACATCTCCAACCACTGACAAAGCAGCAACTACAGCCGAAATAACAACCATAGATACATATTCAAAAATGCTCAAATCCATAAATAAAAGAAATATAACCGCAATAACTACCGCACAAGCCATACCACCCAAAAGGCCTTCAATAGTTTTATTTGGGCTCAAGCGAGGAAGCATTTTACGCTTACCCATTGCTTTACCTGTAAAATAAGCTCCACTATCAGCCCCAGCCACAACCAAAATAAACATAAATATCCAAGCAATTGAATTGGTGTGCAACACATATAATGAAGCAGCAAATGGCGAAATCGCAAAAACACCAAGTATCAACATTTCATTGGTAGACAATGCATCAAACTTCTGGCGCTCATAACCACTAAGCCTATAAATCGCATACAGCCAAAATATTGGAAAAACATACTGAATATAAACAAAAAACTCAGAAACAACAAACAAGATTATCATAAATATCACAAGATAATTAACCGTCTCTTGCTGACTAATCTTTGTGAACTTTAGCCACTCATATGCCGAAAGCATTGCAACCAAAAAGACACCAACACCAAAAAGATAGTCACTTGCATACACAAGCCCCGCAAAAACAAAAATTACTAACAATACTCCTGTTATTATCCTTTCTTTCATACATCCCTCTTATCAAGTTGTTCACCACTCTTACCAAATCTTCTCTGGCGTGAGTTAAAATATTCTTCTGCCTTCTGAAATTCAAACTTAGTAAACTCAGGCCACATAACATCAGTAAAATACATTTCAGCATACGACAGCTGCCACAACATAAAATCACTCAACCTAACCTCGCCACTAGTACGAATAAGCAAATCAACCGGCATCTCGCCAGCGATCGTATAACTAGCAAAATTTTCTTCTGTCACATCACTCAAACGCATCTTACCATTACTTACATCTTCAAAGATAGATTTCATAGCAGTAACAATATCCCATCTTCCAGCATAATCAACTGCCAACCTAAGCTGCAACCCAGTATTGTCTTTTGTAACAGACTCACCATACTCTATCATACGCACAAGCTTGTCTGGCAACCTAGATCGATCACCAATAACTTTAAGAACAATATTATTTTTATGTAGTTTTGGAGTCTTATCCTTGAGAGTCTTATAGAAAAGATCCATCAAATCAGAAACTTCTTTAGCAGGCCTAAGCCAATTATCTCGACCAAAAGCAAAGAGAGTCAGCATCTGAATATTACGCTCAGCACAATACTCTATAGAAGCATCTACACTAGATATAGAATTTCTATGACCAAATATTCTTGGCTTTAGCTTACTTTTAGCCCAACGCCCATTACCATCCATAATTATAGCAACATGCTTAAGAGCATTTTCCTTAGCCAAGGTCATGACAAATACTTATATAAATATTTAAACTACGTAAATAATAAGAAAGAATAGAGTGAAATACAAGTTTTATTAAGAAATCTAATAATTAGACAGCCATTAAATCTTGCTCTTTTTTAACCGCTAACGCATCAGCTTGAGCAATCATTTTATCTGTAATTTTTTGAATATTATCTTCTGCTCTCTTAGCTTCATCTTCAGTTATTTCTTTTTCTTTAAGAAGCTCTTTAATGTCACTATTAGCATCACGACGAATATTTCTAATAGAAACTCTACCACTTTCTGTTTCAGACTTAACAAGCTTAACCATTTCTTTTCTACGCTCTTCATTAAGAGCAGGCATCGGAACTCTCAAACTATCACCAAGGTTAGTTGGGTTAAGACCAAGATCAGAAGTCATAATAGCCTTCTCAATTTGCCCAGAAAGACCTTTCTCCCATGGAGTAATACCCAACGTTCTTGCGTCAAGCACTGTAACATTTGCCACCTGAGTAATCGGTGTGGCAGAGCCATAATAGTCTATAGTTACATGAGCCAAAATATCAGGATGAGCACGACCCGTTCTGATTTTAGCCAAATCATCGGCTAAAACCTCTAAAGACTTAGTCATTCTGCTTTCAGCATCTTTTAGAATTTCGTTTATCATAAAAACAATCCTTTTTAAAAATCAATTAGTCTAAAGTAACCCACGTACCATGTTTTGAATCAGCAACAGCATCAATCAAAGCATTTGGCTGAGTCAAATCAAAAACATATATTGGAATACCAAAATCCCTGCATTGAGTAAATGCACCCAAATCCATAACATTCAACTCTTTACTAACGACCTCTGAGAAAGTTACTTTTTCAAAGCGCTTAGCATCTGAATGCTTATTAGGATCCTTATCATACACACCATCAACAGTTGTGGCTTTCAACAAAGCATCTGCACCAACCTCGACTGCTCTCAAACTAGCCGTAGTATCTGTAGTCACAAATGGGTTACCAGTACCACCAGCAAATATCAAAACCTTACCCTTCGCAAGCTCCTGATTGAATTCATGTGCACTAGCCACCTTTAACAAACCATCTACACCTTTTGCTGAAAAAGCTTCGGCATCGACACCTTCGCTAATAAGCATATCACGCAAAGCTAAAGCGTTGATCATGGTAGCAATCATACCCATAGAATCAGCGGTAGCTCTTCTGATTTTATTACCAAAGTTAGCTCTGCCACCACGCAAGATATTACCACCACCAACAACTATTGCTAGCTCAATACCCGCGTTAACAAGAGTTTTGATTTGATTTATGATAGGGGCAGCAGATTCAACATTTATACCAAAACTTTGATCTGCCGATAAAGATTCTCCACTTAACTTAAGAAGGACCCTCTTAAGCTTTGGAGCATTTTGAGAACATTCTAACGAATCATTAGACATATATTAACCTTTGATTTGGCTCATCACCTCTGCCGCGAAGTCTTCTTCTTTCTTCTCGATACCTTCACCAACATCTAGACGAATAAAGCTAACTACTTTAGCTCCCTTGTCTTTAACAAGCTTTTCAACTTTGATGCTAGGATCTTTCACGAAATCTTGACCAGTTAAGCTAACTTCACCAGTGAACTTCTTCATACGACCCACAACCATCTTTTCAGCGATTTCTTTAGGTTTACCAGACTGCATAGCAATCTCTACTTGAATAGCTTGCTCTTTTTCTACAACATCCGCTGGAACATCACTTGGATTAACATACTGAGGATTAGCAGCTGCAACATGCATAGCGATATCTTTAGCAAGCTCATCGTCACCACCCTCTAAAGCAGCAACAACACCGATTCTACCACCATGAATATAAGCACCTAAATTACCAGCTTCGATAGTTTTAACTCTACGAACCTGAATATTCTCACCAATCTTAGCAATTAAAGATTTACGAGCTTCTTCAACTGTTTCACCAGACTCAGTTTTAGCAGCTAAAACCTCTTCGATAGTTGTAGCTTTTGCAGCATGAGCAGCTTTCACAGCGTTTTGAGCAAATGCTTTGAAAGTATCATCTCTAGCAACAAAATCTGTCTCTGAGTTGATTTCAAGTAGAACAGCTCTACCATCAGCAGCATAAACTTCGATAACACCTTCAGCCGCCACACGAGAAGCCTTCTTATCAGCTTTCGCCTGTCCAGAAATTCTCATTTCTTCAGCAGCTTTTTCAATATCACCAGCAGCAGCAACTAGAGCTTTTTTACACTCCATCATACCAGCACCAGTTCTTTCTCTAAGTTCTTTCACTAATTTAGCAGAAATATTTGACATTGTTTTATCCTTGTTTGTTTCTTATGCTTCTGTAGTTTCTTCAGCTTTTGCTTCTACTGCTCTATCTAAACCTTGTGCATCGATAACAGCATCTGCAAATTTTGCCATATAGAAAGATATTGATTTAACAGCATCATCATTACCAGGGATGATGTAATCAATACCTTCAGGGTTTGAGTTAGTATCTACGATAGATACAACTTTGATACCTAATTTTTGAGCTTCTTGAATAGCGATGTGCTCTTTGTTACTATCAATAACAACGATAGCATCAGGTAAGCCACCCATCTCTTTGATCCCACCAAGAACTTTTTCTAGCTTCTCGATAGTTCTGATATTTTGAAGCATTTCTTTCTTAGTTAATGAATCTAAAGTACCATCTTCTTTCATCTTTTCTAACTGAGCAAGTCTTTTGATAGATTGTCTAACAGTCTTATAGTTAGTCAACATACCACCTAGCCATCTATGACTCACAAATGGCATACCACATCTTTTAGCTTCTGCTTCTATGATATCTTGTGCTTGTCTTTTTGTACCAACAAAAAGAACCTTACCGCCATTAGCTACAGTTTTACCAACAAAGTTAACTGCATCTTGGAAAAGAGGAACTGTTTTCTCAAGGTTAATAATATGTACACCATGGTTAATACCGAAGATGTATTCTTTCATTTGAGGGTTCCAGAAAGCTTTTTTGTGTCCAAAGTGAACACCAGCAGATAACATTTCTTTCATTAAAGACATTTTGATTTTCCTTATTTGGGTTATATCTAGTATCTTAGTCACGCCAAATATCGAAACCGACACCCTTTGACATAACTTTTGGTTAAAAGATACATGATTTATTAATTAAACATTCTGCTTATAATATATAAGCCGTAAAATTTTATCACACTTAATTTATAAATTACAAAAGGTATTTTATATTTATTTAAAATGCTAAAATATTGCAAAATAATTGTAAAAACCCAACATCAAAATGATTTCACTAATAGTAGCTTATGATAAAAACCTTGGGATAGGCAAAGAGAATACATTAGCTTGGAAACTTTCTGAAGATCTTAAAAACTTTAAAAAGATAACTGAGGATAATTATATAGTAATGGGAAGAAAAACCTTTGAATCAATTGGTCGCCCACTCCCTAACCGTAAAAATATCATCCTAACTAGAGATAAAGACTACAAGCAGGACAAATGTTTAATAATTAACAGTGTTCAAGAAATTCTAAACTTCGCGCAATCAAAACCTCATTATGAGATTTTTGTAATTGGTGGTGCTCAGATTTATAAGGAATTTTTGCAATATGCCGATAGACTATATATAACTGAAGTCGACATAGAAATGAGTGATCTTGATGCTTTCTTTCCTAAGTGGGACAAATCTAAATACAAACGCATAGGCCATAAACAATTCAAAAAAGATGATAAAAACGAGTTTGACTTTACATTTGCCGTATATGAAAAAACCTCTATCTAATCTTCGGTAAATAAAGCTGTCGATAGGTATCTCTCGGCACTAGACGCAAAGATAATTACTATCAATTTATTCTCATTCTCTATACGTTGTGCTATTTCAATTGCCGCTTTCAATGCTGCACCTGATGAGATACCAGCAGGCACACCCTCTTCACGCGCTACTAAACGAGCATACTCTAAAGCATCCACATCACTAACTGTAACAATATCATCGATCACAGATGTATTTAGAATCTCTGGAACAAAGCCAGCACCTATACCTTGAATTTTATGCGGACCAGATTTACCACCGGATAAAACAGGACTAGATGTAGGTTCCACAGCCACTGCCTTAAAACTAGATTTCTTATGCTTGAGAACTTCGGCAACACCTGTAATGGTACCACCCGTGCCTACACCTGCAACTAAAATATCAATCTCACCATCAGTATCTTGCCAGATTTCCAAGGCTGTTGAAGCCCTGTGTGCTTCTGGGTTAGCTGGATTAGTAAACTGACCCAATATAACACTATCTTTTAATTCTTTTAACAAGTCATTGGCTTTGGCAATTGCTCCAGTCATACCCTCTGCCGCAGGAGTTAAGATAAGCTTGGCTCCAAAGTGTTGTATTAATTTTCGTCTTTCAACCGATACAGTCTCTGGCATAGTAATAATTAGATCATAACCTTTTGCAGCAGCAATAAATGCCAGTCCAATCCCAGTATTGCCTGACGTTGGCTCTATCAAAGTTGTAGCACCAGGCTTTATATCGCCAACCTTTTCAGCATTTTCGATAAGATTAAGAGCTACCCTATCCTTTACAGATGAGAGCGGATTAAAAAACTCTAACTTAGCAATCAACTTAGCTTTTAAGTCAAACAACCTCTCAATTTTATGTAACCTAAGCAATGGAGTTTTACCAATAGTTTCACTGAAATTGTCAGATATATTCATAGCACAACCTTTTGATACTCTATACAAATAACAATTGATATTCTACCCTATTTGGATGGCTAAAACATCGATTTTATAATAGTATAATAAAACCACAACAACGCTTAGAGGCGCCATGATTAAACTAATACAGTACTATCGAGATCAAGATCCTGCTGCTCCAAGTATTCTTGAGACAATATTTGCATATCCTGGATTACATGCAATATTACTTCATAGACCCGCAAATCTACTATGGCGTTTTAAGTTAAAATTTTTGGGTAGACTCCTGTCTCATATATCTAGATTTCTAACAGGAATCGAAATACATCCTGGGGCAACTATCGGCTCATACTGTTTCATTGATCATGGTATGGGTATTGTAATTGGTGAAACAGCAATAGTTGGAAATTATGTATCACTATATCATGGCGTAACTCTTGGTTCATCTGGAAATCCAAAGCTGAGATACACAAAACGTCACCCAACAGTTGAAGATGAAGTAATAATTGGAGCTGGTGCTAAAATCTTAGGTGATATAACTATTGGCAAACACTGCAGAGTATCGCCAAACAGTGTAATAACTGAAAGTATGGAGCCATATACTACTGCTCTACCCACACAAACAAAGATAATTCTTCAACCAAGTCAATAAAACTTCTATAAAAATAGATAGAGAGAGCACTCCTTAACGACATAAAAAAAAGCCACTTTAAGTGGCTTTTTAAATTTGGCATCCCGTAGGGGATTCGAACCCCTGTTGCCGCCGTGAAAGGGCGGTGTCCTAGGCCTCTAGACGAACGGGACATAAGACTTTTCAAACCACTGTCTCCAGCGGAATAATGAGTATTATAATGACTTTTAGACTCTAGTCAAGCAGTTTTTAAAAATTTTTGCTTTTTTTATGCTATGACCAATTAATATAGTGAGCTATTAATATAAAAATCCAAGATACGAAGTACATAAAAATAATAAAAGGTATAATCGCTCTTAACCACTTCACATACGATACCCTAGCTAAAGCTAACATTGCCAAAGTCCCTCCTGCTGTTGGAGATATCATATAAGTAAAGCCATCTCCAACTTGGAATGCTAATATCATAAGCTGTCTTTTCATTTCTACCATATCAGCGACAGGAATTAGGATAGGCATAGTAGCCAGAGCCTGTCCAGACCCACCAGGGATAAAGAAATTTATAACACTTTGAACTAATGTCATCAAAATAGCGGAAACAGAAGCTGGAATATAACTAAGCATATCACCTAGGTAATAAATAATAGAATCTATTATTTGACCCTCTTTAAGAATCACCTGAATAGCTGCAGCCAGACCAATAACTAAAGCTCCAGGAGTAACTCTCGACGCTCCCTCCATCATAAACTTCACATACTGATTAGGGTTATATTTACAAATAACTGCAACAAGCATAGATATAATTAAAAATACCGCAGCAATCTGATTAATATACCAAGGCATACCTAAGACTGATCGCCCATCAGATTTTGTTATACCTGAAAGGATTGAACAAACAGCTATAACAAGTATTCCTAAAGCAAAAACCAGTATGACCAAAATATCTCTTAGGCTCATATGATAATCTTCAATATTTTTAGATAAAAGCGCTTTCCCTTCTTGACACTCTTCTTTAGGAGCTATGAATTTTGCTATATAAGAACCCAATATAGTCAAAGCTACAAAAACCATAATAGTTCGTAAACCAGCTCCTGAAAATAATGGTAAATCAGCTATTTTTTGCGCAACCCCAATAGTATATGGATTTATAGGAGACAGAGCAAAACCCATGCCTATACCACCAACAGCAATACATACACCAACAACTCTTGAAAGACCAAGAGCTGCTGATATTATCAAAGCTACAGGCACTAGTGCGATATTATTCTCATAACCAACAGCTATTCCAAAAATACCATAGATATAAGTAGCCAAAAAGATTAGCAATGTCTTTCTCTTAAAACCTATATGCTTAACTGCGGTTCCTATGGCATGCTCTAATGCTTGTGATTTATCAAGAAGGTGAAATAAACCTCCAGCAATAAATACTATAAACAAATATTCCGAAGCTGATTCTAGCCCTTTTGGAATTGCTTCAAACACGCCAAATAAACTAATACCATGATTAGGTAAACGATGAAAAAACTTAGTACCAACTGTAGTAACTCCACTAGCTACATCTTTTGTAAATTCGCCTGCTGGAATAATATATGTCAAAATCGAAGCCAGGATTATAACAATAAATATTATAACCATTGGGTCACTAATTTTGTGATACCACTTTGACTCCAATCTAGCTTTATCACTCATAGTATTACTTCCTATGAGTAATCAAATTTTTGCAAGAATCTCTGTATAACTTTAGCAGCTATAGTGGCATCATTATAATCTATCTCTTCTTCAAAATGATGGCTTAAACCATCTTTACAACGCAAGAATAACATTGAGATAGGAGTAAGATTAATCATAGCTAAACCATCATGACCAGCACCACTAAACAATGAAAAAGGAGCTTCACTCTCTTCTTTTATAGCATCAAGAAGTTGATCTTGCATTTTCTTATCACAAAAAGGTCCTTCCATCTCATAATTTTTAGTATAAGAAATTTTCACACTATATTCTTGTTCAACACTTTTAAAGAATTCAGCAATTTTTTCCATTGCTTCTTTTCTCAAACTACTATGTGGAGAGCGTATTTCAATCGTCATATCAACATGATCAGGAATTACATTAACAGCATTAGGAGATACATTTAACTCACCAACAACACCAACTAAATCCTCTGTTGATTTGAATAGCTTATCAGCAAAACGAATAATCTCTGCACCAGCAACCAAAGCATCTTGTCTCATATTCATAGGAGTTGTACCAGCATGGTTTGCCTTGCCTTGGATATTTACAGCGTATCTTTGAATTCCGGTGATAGCAGTTACCACGCCAACTGGAAGCCCTTTTTGTTCAAGAACTGGACCTTGCTCAATATGTGCTTCAAAAAAACCAAGAACATCATCTTTATTTCTCTTACATTTAGCAATTTCATCTGGATTGGCTCCGATTGATTTAAGAGCATCATAAATTGATATACCATCTTTATCAGTCGCTTTTATTAAGGCATCTAGAGATACATCTCCATTTAAAGCTTTACTTCCCAATAAAGTCTCTGGAAAGCGAATACCTTCTTCATCACCAAAAGCTATGAGCTCAATACTATAATCAAGCTCAATACCCGCATCGTGCATTTTTTTCAGCACATATAATGGTAAAAGTACACCTAATATTCCATCATATTTTCCACCTTCAATAACACTATCTTGATGAGATCCTATAATTAAGGTTTTAGAGGTTTTTTTACCTTGCTTTCTGCCAACAACATTTCCCAAAGCATCTAAATGAGTTTCAAAACCTGCTTCTTGCATCCAGCCATCTATAACAGGGATAATTTGCTTATGCTCTTTACTACAAAATAATCTAGTAACTCCTTTTTGTGATGAGCTAAAAGTTGCTGCTGTATCAAAGTACTTTTTTAACTCTGCAATATCATAATTAATCTTCATATTTATCTCTCTTATAGTTTTTCTTATTAAAAAATATCTTCTATCCAGCTTTATGTGGATTATTTATAGTTGGTATGGATTTTATAAATTCTTGATAATTGTTCGCAGCATAGTATGAATATAGTTTTCGAATATCTGTTATAACTCCATTTTCAGAATAATCGACCCTTAGGTCACAAGGTGGTAAGTCTTCACTAACAACTCTTACAGCTATCGAAACAGCTCCTTGTTTATCTCCACCAGCTAACAATCCTGCCTCTAGCGAATCTATAATTTGTTCAACAAAATCATCACTTTTTGAGTTCTCATACGCAGAAATCATATTATCTAAAACCCGCTTACCAACTAGACGATTCCCTGCAACAGCTAAATTCTTCTTAAGGATATGTCCACAGAATGAATCGTTAAACTCACCTGTCCAACCAGCTGTATTACCCTGCTTATCCATGAGAATAAATTGGCGATAATTTGAATTAAGATCTTTTTCAATAATTCTATTAAGAACTTGTGTTGAGTTTTGGTCTTTTAGTAACTCTTCTGCCCAATAGTGGTAAAGATGGTTGGTATAATACCCCTGTGTAGCTGAAACTATCTGATTTGGTAAAGCGTGATGAACAAAGCCTCCTACAGCAACAGATGCTGTAATAGTCCCTACGCCGTACTGTTTACCTTTTTTAGCAATAATTGAATAAGTCAAAACAAAACCAAAAGTTAAGTACTAAACTTAAATACTAAATGTTTTATATACAGATATCTAGATATTAACTTTTAGATTTTATAAAAAATGAAGAAGGTAGAAAATATAAACTTATAATTCACAAAGCTCTTTGATTGCTTTTTGCAGTCTGGACAATACTTTTTCTTTACCCAAAAGCTTAAGAGTAATACCAATATCAGGTGATTGCCCCGATCCTGTAACAGCAATACGTAATGGCATACCAACTTTACCCATACCAACTTCACACTGCTCTGCTGTTGATGCAACTACGTTATGCAAAGTATCTGGATCTTGCCATTGCTGAGTTTCCAAAGCTTCAAAATTTTCTATAAGCTTAATAAATATATCACCTGTTGTCGCTTTAATATGCTTTTTAACAGCTTTTTCATCATAGGTAATATCATCACTATAAAAGTAGCTTGATTTTTCTGTAAGCTCTACTAGAGTGTCAACTTTTTCTGCCATAACAGCTACTAGATCTTGAAGCTCAGGGCCGTTAGCGATATCCAAACCAGCTTTGACAAAATGGTATTCAATTTCATCTCTGATATCTTCAAAGTTAGACTCTTTAATATAGTGTTTGTTTAACCATTTAAGTTTCTCAAAATCAAAACGTGATGGCGATGCGCTGATGTGCTCCAAATTAAAGGACTCTATCATTTCATCTATAGAAAAAACCTCTTGATCCCCATGCGACCACCCAAGTCTAACTAAATAATTAAGTATAGCCTGAGGTAAATAACCATCTTCACGGTACTGCATAACATTAACTGCGCCATGTCGCTTAGACAACTTTGCTCCATCTGGGCCAAGAATCATTGGCACATGTGCAAATACTGGGACATTAACATTTAAGGCTTTGTATATGTTGATTTGTTTAGGAGTATTATTAACATGATCATCTCCACGAATAATATGTGTAATACCCATATCCATATCATCAACAACCACACAAAAATTATAAGTAGGCGAACCATCCGCTCTTTGGATGATCATGTCATCAAGCTCTTGATTAGCAATTGAAATCCTACCCTTTACAGCATCATCCCAGCTTACAACTCCGTCAGTAGGATTTTTGAATCTAACTACAAAACTATCGCCCTCTTTTGGCACATAGTTTGTATCACGACATTTACCATCATAACCAGTTTTAAGATTATTTGCTTGTTGGTACTCTCTTAGCTCTTCTAGCCTTTCTTTAGAACAATTACAATAATATGCCTTACCTTCTATTATCAATTGCTTAATAACTTCATGATATCTATCAAAACGCTTTGTCTGATAGTAAATTTCACCATCATTTTCTAACCCAAGCCAGCTCATACCATCTAAAATCGCATCCACTGCCTCCTGAGTAGACCTTTCTAAATCAGTATCTTCGATTCTTAAGATAAAATTACCTTTTTTATTCTTAGCATAAAGCCAACTGAAAAGCGCTGTACGCACCCCCCCAACATGTAAAAAACCTGTTGGACTTGGTGCAAATCTTGTTGTGATCATATAATAAGTACCTTGAATATAAAATTGCTTAAAGATTAAACTAGAAATAGGTTTCTTGCAAGAGTTAGCAGATCGAATTAGGATACTGTTTTTGGAAAGAGTTATCCATTATATAATACCACCTTTTGTCATTTTGTATGGATCAGCGGCTCGACTAAACTCCTCTTCAGACAAAAAACCAAGAGCTTTATTTGCCTCAGCTAACGATAAGTTGTTACTATCTGCATAATGCGCCATTTTAGAAGCTTTATCATAGCCTATCACTGGACTAAGAGCTGTAACAAGCATTAATGAATTTTTGAGATAAGAATCTATTTTGTCATGATTTGGCATCATTCCTTCTAAAAGATATTTTGTAAAGTTCACACAACTATCTGAAATAATCTTAATCGATTGAATAATATTAAAAATAATCAAGGGCTTATAGACATTCATTTCAAGATATCCTGCAGAACCACCGATACCAACAGCAACATCATAACCCATTACTTGAGCAGCAACCATTGCCATAGCTTCACATTGTGTAGGATTAACCTTTCCAGGCATAATTGATGATCCAGGCTCATTCTCAGGGATTAACAACTCATGAAACCCCGCTCTAGGGCCACAGCTTAATAAGCGAATGTCATTAGCAATCTTAAATAGTGAATTTGCTAAAGTTTTGAGCTGACCCATAATCGCAACTAAAGCGTCATGTGAACCTTGCACCTCGAATTTATTTGTGGCTGTAACAAATGGTAGCCCAGTAATAGAAGCAATATGTTTCGCTACAATTTCAGCAAAGCCATTAGGTGCATTTAATCCAGTACCAACAGCTGTTCCACCGAGAGCTAACTCATATACATCTTTTAAAGATTCTTTGATTCTTTGAATATTTTTCTCAAGTAGCGCCGCATAGCCTGAAAACTCCTGTCCGAGAGTTAGTGGCACAGCATCTTGCATATGAGTTCTGCCAATCTTAGCGATAGCTTGCCAGTCGTTGCTCTTTCTTTTTAGATCCTCATACATGTATTCGAGAGCTGGTAATAATTGTTTATTTATCTCAAAAGCAGTAGCAATATACATCGCACTTGGAAAGGCATCATTTGATGATTGTGACATGTTGACATCATCATTTGGATGAATAGGATATTTACTACCCTTTTTGCCACCCAGTAGCTCAATCGCTCTGTTTGAAATAACCTCATTGACATTCATATTTGATTGCGTACCACTGCCGGTCATCCAAACATGTAGTGGAAAATGATTATCAAGCTGGCCGGAAATTATCTCATCAGAAACTGTAACAATGATATCTCGCTTATTTGTAGGCAAAATACCTAGCTCATTATTGGTATTTGCCGCTGCTTTTTTGATAATGGCTAAAGCCTTGATAACTTCTATAGGCATCAAATCCTTACCTATAGAGAAATGCTCTATAGATCGCTGAGTTTGAGCACCCCAATAATATCTGTCATCAACTTTGACTTCCCCCATACTATCAGTTTCTATTCTATACAAAGCCATCACCCACAGTGAACATCTTGATAAATCTAAGATAACATCAATAACACTAAAAACAAACTTAACAAATAGCATAATAGATCACTATTGAATTTAGTAACTAAAGAATATTAAATATTGCTTATAAGCTAATTATGGATATCAGTTACCATGGAATTATTTGAATTTTTGATTGATCCTAACTACAAGTTACTATTAGTTATCCCTGTAGCAATACTCTATTATGCACTTAATTTTTTATTTGGTGAAACTGAGAAAGTAAATGTCTTTAGTCATCATAAGATAAAAGATATGGCTGAAATAATAGAGAAAATAAACTCTACTACAGACCCTATCGCTAGAGCAGCTTTGTATTTACAATTTAAGATAGATCATAAAAACTTTCTCAAGCGTGAATTTGCAATAGCTCCACCGAGATTTAGAGATATTTACTTACTAAATAAACTTACTGAGTATCTTTCTTTTCAAGAAATAAAAAAATTAAACAAACTAAAAGCCGTTATTTTTGATAATAAAAACAATACTTTTTATATTACTCCAAGTTTAAAAATCCTAAGGAAAGTAATAACTAGTTTCATTACATTTATACTTTTAACACTATTAGCATTTTTAGTGTTAATAGTCTTTGATAAAATCATCTATCTAAACTTTGAAATAAAAGGCAGTATAAAAATAATGAGATATTTCTATGAAACTATGATCTCAATATTTATGTTACTAATGTATATAAAAACTTTAAGATCAATTTCACTAATAATATTTCTAAAAAAAGATTTCCCAAAAATAATAACTAAGCTACCAGAAAACTTTAACTGGAAATGTCCTGTAAGGGTTAATTGCTAAATAACTTTAAGATGAGTCTATAACTCAAAAAACATTGTTGTATATTTTTGAATCAAATATACTGAGTTAATCTTTTGATAAAATTTTACTTTTTAATTATGAATATCGTCGAATATGCCAAAACTCGCTACACTACAAAAGCTTATGATCCAACAAAAAAGTTAAACTCTGAACAAGTCCAACAAATAAAAGACTTGCTAAGATTCACACCGTCAAGTGTAAACTCACAGCCATGGCATTTTATCCTAGCAACATCTGATAAGGCAAAAGCCAAAATTTCAAAAGCTGCTGAAAATATACACCCAAAAAATGTAACAAATATTAAAGACTGTGCTTTGGCTATAGTATTTTGCCTAAAAACTGATATCGATGATAAATATCTACAGCTACTTCTTGATCAAGAGCGTAAAGATGGTAGATTCCCTACTTCAGATTTTGAAAATATGCAAAGAGATGTACGCAAAAAATTTGCTCTAGCATACAAAGACAAGCCACAAGAATTACAGATTTGGACAGAAAAGCAGCTTTATATTGCCCTTGGTAATATTCTATTAGGATTATCCGCCCTGAAAATAGATGCTACACCAATGGAAGGTATCGAAGCTAATATAATAGACGAAGAATTTAATCTAAGAGAAAAAGGTTATAAAACATCCGTGGTTGTAACTGTTGGTTATGCTTCAGAAGAAGATTTTAATGCTAAATTGCCAAAATCTAGACTACCTGAAGATAAAATATTTACAGAAATTTAGCTTATTACATTAACACTACGGTTTTGATAAAAATATCATTATA
Source organism: Francisella salimarina (assembly GCF_007923265.1). NCBI lineage: Bacteria > Pseudomonadati > Pseudomonadota > Gammaproteobacteria > Thiotrichales > Francisellaceae > Francisella > Francisella salimarina. Next base: position 288,763 of record NZ_VOJA01000004.1, on the reverse strand, counting down.
GTTGAGAAAGCTTTTATGAAAAAAAATCTACTAAAAATCACATCTCTTGATGATATGCGTAAAATTTATCATCGTAGAGTTCCTAAAATGTTTGTTGATTACTGTGAATCAGGCTCATGGCAACAAAAAACGCTAGAGCATAATCAAAAAGATTTTGATAAATACTTTTTTAGGCAAAAAGTGCTAACTGATATCCAACATCGATCGTTAAAAACCAAAATTCTTGGACAAGAATACAGTATGCCTTTAGCATTTGCTCCAGTTGGTCTACTAGGAATGCAGCATGCAGATGGCGAGATTCATGCTGCCAAAGCAGCTGAAGAATTTGGTATTCCTTTTACACTATCAACAATGTCTATCTGCTCTACAGAAGAAGTAGCTAAGCATACAACCAAACCTTTTTGGTTTCAGTTGTATATGATGAAAGATAGAAAGTTTATGGCAAATCTTATAGCAAGTGCGAAGCATGCTGGTTGTAGTGCCCTAGTACTAACTGCTGACCTACAAATGCTAGGTAACCGCCATGCCGATATAAAAAATGGCTTAACAGTACCTCCAAAACCTACTCTTAAAAATCTAATTAACCTAAGTACTAAAACATACTGGTGCTTGAATATGTTAAAAACCAAAAATAGAACCTTTGGTAATATTGCAAATCATGCTGAAAATAAAGGTGGTTTTGCATCTCTTGGTAAATGGACAAATGAACAATTTGATTTAAGCCTAAATTGGCATGATGTCGAGTGGGTACAAAAGCAATGGAATGGTCCAATGATTATCAAGGGAATTATGGATACACAAGATGCTGTTATGGCGCAAAATACTGGTGCTGATGCAATAGTAGTCTCAAATCATGGCGGTCGCCAATTAGATGGAGCGCCTTCTAGCATATCTATGCTTGAAGAGATAGTTGACGCAGTAGATCCAAAGCTTGAAGTTCTAATTGATAGTGGTATTCGTAGCGGTCAAGATTTACTCAAAGCAAAAGCTCTCGGAGCTAAAGCTGGACTAATTGGTAGACCAATGGTTTACGGTCTTGGTGCTTATGGCGAACAAGGTGCTTACAGAGTACTTGAAATTTTCCATCAAGAAATGGATAAAACTATGGCATTTTGTGGTTTCACAGATATCAATAATGTAGATAAATCTATACTAGTAAAATAAGACTATCCCCTAACCTGCCCATTTCCTCTAATAATATATTTTAGAGTTGTAAGTTCATTGATACCCATTGGTCCTCTAGCATGAAGCTTCTGCGTACTAATACCAATCTCGCCGCCAAAACCAAATTCAGAACCATCTGTAAATCTAGTTGAAGCATTGGCATATACAGCTGCGGCATCTACTTCATTTAAGAAAATCTCTGTATTTGTATAATTTTCAGTAACTATACACTCTGAATGCATACTACCATGGGTATTAATATGCTCTATAGCTTCATTAATATTTGCCACTGTTTTGATAGAAAGTACTAAATCTAAATATTCAGCATCCCAATCTTCTGTAGTCGTTAGTGTAGCATTTTCTAGATATTTTAAACTCTCATTATTGGCTCTTAGTTCAACGTTGTATTTAGCAAGCTCTATTTCTAACTTAGGTAAGAATTTCTCCGCTATATTTTGATGAACTAAAAGAGTTTCTAAGGCATTGCAAACTCCAGGGCGCTGGGTTTTTGCGTTTATAACTATCTTTATAGCTTTATCTAAATCCGCGAACTCATCAATATAAGTGTGACAAATCCCCACCCCTGTTTCTATCATTGGAACAGTAGCCTGCTGTTGGATAGCCTTTTTAAGACTTTTGCCACCTCTTGGAATTATCACATCAATATATTTATCTAGTGTTACTAACTCTGTTACACGCTCTCTAGCAACATCCTCGACTAGCTGTACTATATTTTTTGATAACCCATGCATTTCACATACCTCTTGGAAAATATTTTTCAAAGCAATATTTGTATGCAAAGCATCAGAACCACCTCTAAGGATAATAGCATTACCTGATTTTAATGCTAATGCTCCAGCATCTATAGTTACATTTGGGCGTGATTCAAAAATCATTGCGATTACACCTAATGGCACTCTAACTTGAGAGATTGTCATTCCTTTTGGATGCTTGAAGCCTTTCTCAATCTTGCCTATAGGATCTGCAAAGTCAGCAATTTGCCTAACCCCTTGAGCCATAGATTCTATTCGTGCTGGAGTTAGTGTCAACCTATCAACAAATGCTTTTGATAAATTATTTTTTTTAGCATTATCTAGATCTTTTTGATTCTGTTGCAAAATATACTCAGCATTGTCTAACAATGATTTTTCTAACTGATGTAACACATTATTCTTAAGCTCTGTATTTGCCTGAGCTAACTCTTTTGCAGCTTGCTTAGCATTTTTACCCATTTCTACGATAGACAAGCTCATCTAACACTCCTTTAAAAACATATTATCAACATGGACAACTTCATTATAATCACAATGCCCTAAAATATTAGCAATATCATAACTTTTATGTCCTTTGATTTTTGCTAAATCCCGTGATGAATAATTAACCAATCCAGTAGCTATTTCTTGAATATCTTCACTACAAACAACAACCGTAGCGCCCTTTTGAAAATCTCCATTAATTGAAATAATTCCACATGGTAAAAGGCTCTTGTTTTGTTTTAGGGCTGTTACGGCTCCTTTATCGATTATAATTTCTCCACGTTTATGACTACTGTATGTTATCCAATGCTTTTTAGCTGTAATTTCTTTCTTGTTATTTTTTGCAAATAATGTCCCGATATCATGACCTAATATTATCTCCAAAAGAATTTTAGGATCTTCTCCGCTGGCAATAACCATATTAACACCACCAGCCACAGCAATCTCAGCCGCCTTAATCTTAGTAGCCATGCCTCCTGTACCAAATTTAGAACCCACGTCACCAGCCATAGCTCGAATATCATCTGAAATTTCTGGGATAATATTTAAAAGTTTTGCTGAGCTATCTATACGTGGATTTGCTGTATACAGGCCATCAATATCCGAGAGAATAATCAATAAATCAGCATCTATTAAATTCGCAACTAATGCCGATAAAGTATCATTATCACCAACCTTAATCTCATCAACTACTACCGCATCATTTTCATTAACGATTGGGATAACTCCCTTTGCCAATAAAGCTGAAAAAGCATTTCGTGCATTTAGGTATCTTTCTCTATTAGCAACATCATCTTTTGTCAGAAGCAACTGAGCAATATTCTTACCATATTCAGAGAAAAGCTTTTGATATAAATGAGTCAAAGCCACTTGCCCTACTGCAGCTACAGCTTGCTTCTCTGGTAGAGTTTTTGGCTTTTGTTGCAGCCCTAACTTACCCATACCCGCACCAACAGCTCCTGATGTTACAAGTATTACTTCATAGCCTTGATTATGAAGGTCTGATAACTGTCTAATTAGCTTTTCTATTCGATAAATATTTAGTAGACCTGTTTGATGAGTTAGAGTACTAGTCCCAACTTTTACAACTATTCTCTTAACTGCATTTAGTAGCTCTTTTCTTTGCATATTTTTTGATAATTCATTAGCAATTTGAAACAAGTTTATACTAGCTTATGAGTTTATTTAATCATTTAAATACGTATTTGAAAAAATTATGATTTAAAGTCTAAAAGAATACCTAAAATATCTATATCTGCCATTCACCACTTTTGTATTTCGTAATAACCTCTAATACAGCTGGTGCAACGAACTCAGTATCATCAAAGTCAAACCATTTGATTGCAGAAATTTCAGCACACGGCTTAATTTCTTGATTAATATCGGCTGTAAAACACTCTAAAGATACCGTTGTGGTTCTATCATGATTATCCGTAGTTATGTTCCCCAAATAGCGCATATCATCTGTTGTAAGCTCCAGACTTAACTCTTCTTTTAGCTCTCTTACAATAGTTTGGATAGGTGTTTCATTTTGCTCAATTTTACCACCTGCTTGATACCAAATAGTATTATCTCTAGTTCTAGTCAAAAGAATTTTATTATCTTTGATAGCGACAAAAGCTGCTGCATAAATCATTAATTTACTTCCCTAGCCATTTAAATGATTTTTTAAGAAAGTCTACAGCATTTGTTTCAATATTTTTACCATGAGCAATAATTATTCTCTCAGGTTGCCAAGCCAAGATTCTCTCAAAACACTCTCGAGCCTGTTTTTTACCAAAAAAGAATGACATTCGCCAATCTATAGGAGTTTTACCATTTGGGGCAACTATACCTGATAACTTAGCTATCATGCCTTTAAATCCTGAGAAATAATTCTCATCAAAATTTTCTATAAGATCTGTAAGAATTAGTGTTTTAGAAGGTTTATGAAAAAACACAACCTCTTGCATTACCCTACTACCTTTAAATATTAGCTGATCAATTTCATTCTGCCATTGAGCTTTAGGAAAATCTTTTAGATCAGCAGTAAAATTAATATCTTTTCTTTTTTCTCTAAGGCCTGGTGAAGCATATACTTCGGCATTAGGATAAAGCTCTAACCAATCTTGTAAAAATAGATGATGAATTTTATTTGGAGAGATTAGATACTTAATATTACCAAGCTTTGATACTTCTTGCATTAGCTCGTTATTTAGCTTAATTGGTGAGTGAATAAATAAATCATCATTCTCAAGCCTTATAATCGTCATTCTTGTCGTATACGGAAGACCAAAAAAAGGAACGGCTCCACCATCTACAACCCAGATATTTTCAGCAAGTTGATTCAACATAATCTTATGCTAGACAGTGAAATATGAAATGAGTCAAAAAATATTGAATAAAATATAAAACAGCGACAGTAACTATCATCGGTATTATCAAAAACTTTTTATTTTCATCAAATACAGCAAAAATAATAGCAAAAATAATACTAAGCACTCCCGAAATCTTAATAGCTCCATATATTGACATCCAAACAAAACCATAAGACTTTAGAACACTATAAACATGTTCTGATGCTGCAAAGCTTACTGCTAAATAACCAACAAAAAGACCAGCAACAAACCAAAATATTGCTGTAAACAAGTTTTTCAAAATATAGTCAAGCAATACAAAAGATTTTTTCATATCTACAAATTCCCAATTTAAAATATCATGCAAATAAAATTGTTTTAAGATTAAACTAGAAATTTGATGGTTTCAAGACAGTTATTTAATAAGCTCTTATTCATTAACACAAAACTAAAGCAATAATTATAGAAAATTATCAAAATAAGCGTATAAATATATACTCTGTATACCAAATAGTTTTAAATATTTACTTATATGTTTTTATAAATTTGAGGAGTTGCCAATGTCATTTTATTCGATCCAAAATGAACTAGTAGAGAGCTATAAATCTGAAGTTGAGCTTAAGTATAAGATGTTAAATGGTCTTTTTTTGAGTACTCCTCTTGATAAAGAACACAATGCGAATGCAATGCTAGCTACATTTGCTAATATCTGTAAAGATCTCATAGAAAATGCTAAAGACCCAATAGAGACTATTGAAAATCTATATCCTGAAATGTCAGAAGAGCAAAAGCTTCAGATCTTTGTCAAATTCATACGCTATATTGAACGACAAACAGTCTTAATAGATGCTCTTGAAGAAGCTGCTTATGCCAAAACACATGATTTAAATGGTGAGTATAGCATCACAAGGCTAGCTAGAAGAGTCGAACGACACGATAAGCAAAATGCCCTAAGTAGAGCCTTACAAGAGTATAAAACAAGACTTGTACTCACAGCTCATCCTACGCAATTTTATGCAAAATTAGTACTACCGATTATCCATGATCTAAAAAAAGCCATTATCGACAATGATATAAATAAAATTCAGGATATTTTCCTACAAATGGGAAAAACTAAATTCAGTAATAAAGCTAAGCCAACACCTGAAGATGAAGCTGTTTCGATAATATGGTATTTAAATAATATTTTTTATAATGTGATTCCAAAAATTCAACATAAACTAACTAACGATAGTACTAATATTGAAATTGGATTTTGGCCAGGTGGAGATCGTGATGGTAACCCTTTTGTGACAGCAAATGTTACCAAAAAAGTTTCTAAACACTTAAGAACAAGTATATTAAATAGCTACAATAAAGATCTAAAGAGATTAATCAAAAAACTTACTTTTGAAAATGTCCATGAAGAGCTTACAAAAATACGCAAAAGACTAAAAACTAATAAATATTCCAACTCACAAACATTCTTGGATGATTTAGTCAAAGTAAAAAATGTCGTAGATAGTGAATATGACTCCTTATTTGTTGATAAACTCGATAATCTTATCCTAAAAGTCAAAATTTTTGGCTTTCATTTTGCTAAATTGGATATTCGTCAAAATGCCAAAATACATAATCAGTTTTTTAATGAACTTTTTAGCGAGAACTATAACCTTGACTATCAAGCACTCAACGAGTCTGAGAAAGTCAAACACCTTGTCGAACTCGCTGAACAAAAATCTTTTAAAAAACTAGAAATCAACAGCGACCAAGCTAGAGAACTTCTAGAGACTATTGAAGTAATACAATATATTCAGCAACACAGTGGTTACGATGCTATTCAAAGATATATCATAAGTAATGCTGACTCGACTGTAAGTATCTTAGAGGTTTTGACAATATTTAAACTCTTCAACAAAGATATCGATACTAACAGTAAAATAAAAATTGAAGTAGTGCCTTTATTTGAGACTATGGAGGACCTCAAAAACTCGACAAAAATCATTGATGAACTACTCAAAATACAGCTCTACACAGACAATCTCAAAGCATGGCAAAATACTCAAACTATTATGCTTGGATTCTCTGATGGTACCAAAGATGGTGGTTATTTCATGGCTAACTGGTCTATCCTCGAGGCAAAAAGAGCTCTAAGCAAATATCTTAGCTCAAAAGGTATCAAACCAATATTTTTTGATGGCCGTGGTGGCCCTCCTTCACGTGGAGGTGGAGATATGTTTCTATTCTACAAAGGACTATCTAATGTTGTCTCAAACCACGATGTACAGATAACTATCCAAGGACAAAGTATCTCTTCAAAATTTGGTAATACCAATAGCGCTCAATATAATCTTGAGCAAATTTTGACATCTGGCTTATATGGCAAACTGAACTTACACAATGCACATAGACTTAATCCTACAGAGACTTCTCTTATAAATGAGCTAGGAAAACTATCTTTCGATACCTATATAAATCTAAAAAATCATCCGCAATTTATTGACTATATTACCGAAATCACTCCTTTGAAATATATTAGTGAAATGAATGTCGGATCTCGCCCCGCTAAAAGAAACTCTAGCGATAAATTTAAACTAGATGATCTTCGAGCTATCCCTTACGGTGCTGCTTGGACACAAATGAGACAGAGTATCTTAGCATTTTATGGTTTAGGAACAGCTATAAGTACCGTAGTGACAAAAGATAACAACAATCTAACCGCACTACAAAAAATATATAAACGCTCACTTATAATCAAAGGAATATTTGATAATGCTCTACAAAGTATCGCTCAAACAAATTTCAATATTACAAAGCATATAAGTAAAGATCCTAAATACAGCGCCTTTTGGCAACAATTGTTCGATGAACATCAATTAGCTAAAAAATATCTGTTAGCTGTAACTGAAAAAGATGAGAGCTTCTTGCATGCAAATCCTGTCAAAGAAAGATCTATCAAAATGAGAGATGATATAACTCTACCTTTGGTTATATTGCAACAATATGCGTTAGACTGCCTAAGAAAGAATCCTAATCATAGGCATAAAAAGCTTCTAAAAACTATAATCAAAAAATCTCTAGCAGCTAATATAAATGCTAATCAGAATTCTATATAAATTAATTTTATCCAGAAAATTGTAGAAATAAGGTGATCTATAAGTAGCTATACTAATGCTTGCTTCTTCTCTAAAGTCTTAGCATAAAGCTCTTGATACTTAGCTAACTTTTCTTGTTCTGCAGCAACTACAGCCTCTGGAGCATTTGAGACAAATCTTTCATTAGAAAGCTTCTTCTGTACTCTATCAACTTCGCCTTTTAGCTTATCAAGCTCTTTATCTAATCTTGCTTTTTCAGCTTCGATATCAACCAAACCTGCTAATGGAATATTTAACTCAAGCCCTTCGACAATCTGTGATAAAGATGTTGGCGGATTATCATTAAACTCAATATCATTTATTCTAGCTAACGCTTTTATAAAGCCTTCCGTTTGAGCTAAGTATTCTCTGTCCTTATCGGCAACATCTTTGACTATTAGAGAAATCTCTAAAGATGGCTTGATACCGACTTCACTGCGCATATTACGTAGAGTTGTAACAACATTTTGTAACCATACGATAGCTTTTTCAGCTTCTGGAGCTTCTAAATCTTGAGTAGCTACAGGATAGCTAACATCCATAATTGTATCTTTAGCATCATTTAAATGTGCTTTTAACTGCTGATAAATACTCTCGGTAATAAATGGTATAAGCGGATGCGCTAAAGCTAAGATATTTTCTAAAACTTTAGTAAGCGTATATTTAACACCATTTTTTTGTTGCTCAGATAAAGATTCATCTTTTAGAGCAACTTTTGCAAACTCAACATACCAGTCACAATAGTTATTCCATACAAGATCATAGATAGTGTTTGCCACTAAATCAAAACGATAATTTGCAAGATGTCTATGTACATCAGCAGTAGCAGTGTTTAATACACTCCAAATCCACTTATCAGCCACACCTAACTCATAGTTATTACAAACTTTATAATCATCAAGGTTCATCATCACAAATCTTGAAGCATTCCAGAGCTTATTACAGAAGTTACGATAACCCTCAACTCTCGCAGTATCAAAACTGATATCACGTGATGTAGAAGCTAGTGCTGCATAAGTAAATCTCACCGCATCAGCACCATAAGCGCTGATACCTTCAGGGAATTCTTTTTTAGTAGCTTTCTCAATTTTAGCTTTCATTTGTGGTTGCATTAGACCAGTAGTTCTCTTTTTCAGAAGCTCATCTAATGAAATACCATCTATCAAATCTACAGGATCCAATACATTACCTTTAGATTTTGACATTTTCTGTCCTTCGCTATCACGAATAAGTCCTGTGATATAAATATCTCTAAATGGCACATCATTCATAAAATACATGCCAAACATCATCATTCTAGCTACCCAGAAGAAGATAATATCAAAACCAGTTACAAGTACGCTTGTTGGATAGTATTTTGCTAACTCAGGAGTTTTCTCAGGCCAACCTAATGTACTAAATGGCCATAATGCAGAAGAGAACCAAGTATCAAATACATCTTCATCCTGCTTGATAGTGACATCTTCAGCCAAATTATATTTAGCTCTAACATCTGCCTCATCTTCGCCGACATAAGCATTACCTGCTTCATCATACCAAGCTGGGATTCTATGACCCCACCAAAGTTGGCGTGATACACACCAATCTTGAATATCTCTCATCCACGCAAAATAAGTATTTTTCCAGTTATCTGGTACAAATCTTACATCACCCTTTTCAACTGCTTCTATAGCTGGTTTTGCTAGCACATCAGCTTTAACAAACCATTGTTTAGTTAGATATGGCTCAAGAATTTCTCCTGTTCTATCTCCAGTTGGCACTTTTAGCGCATGTGGTTCTATCTTATCTAAAAGCCCTGCTTCTTCCATATCAGCAACTATTTGCTTACGCGCTTCAAATCTATCTAATCCTTGATATTTTGATGGTACATTTGTATTTAATGTCGCATCATCAGTTAGAATATTTAGCATTGGCAAATCATGTCTTTTGCCCATCTCATAGTCATTAAAATCATGAGCTGGAGTGATCTTGACACAACCTGTTCCAAAGTCTTTTTCGACATAATCATCAGCGATAATTGGAATCTGTCTGTCTGTAAGTGGTAGATTAATCATCTTACCTACTAGGTGAGTATATCTTCCATCTTCTGGATGCACTGCAACTGCCATATCACCAAGCATTGTCTCTGGACGAGTTGTTGCGATTATGATCTTCTCATCACTATCAGCTACCGGATATACGAAATGCCAAAGTGAGCCTTGCTTATCTACTTGAGCAACCTCAAGATCTGAAACGGCTGTCTTTAGTTTAGGATCCCAGTTTACTAATCTCTCGCCACGATATGCTAAGCCATCTTCATATAACTTAATAAAGCACTTCTTAACCGCATCAGATAAACCATCATCCATTGTAAATCTCTCACGATCCCAATCTGGAGAAGCTCCTATTCTACGCATCTGTGATGTAATAGTGCCACCTGATAGCTCTTTCCATTCCCAAATTTTGCTAACAAAATTCTCACGACCTAAATCATGTCTTGAGATACCTTGAGCATTAAGCTGTCTCTCTACAACCATTTGCGTAGCAATACCCGCATGATCGGTACCTGGTTGCCAAAGTGTATCTTTGCCTGACATACGATTATAACGGATCAAAATATCCATTAACGACATCTGGAAACCATGTCCCATATGCAAAGTACCTGTTACATTTGGTGGTGGTAGCATGATTGTATAAGTATCTTTTGAGTCAGTATTACCACACGCAAATTTGCCTGAAGCTTCCCAATTTTGATAATTAGACTGTTCTATTTCTTTTGGATTATAGTTTTTATTCATTTCTTGAGTCATTTATAATGCCTAAATATATAAGTTTATAGAAAAAATTAATGCTGATAATTTTAACAAAGTTCTTTAGAAAGTACTATTAGTCACTCGTTAAATAATACTAAGGTTTATCATCAATAAGCTAGCTATGTCCAATAGCAACACTAACTATCTTTGGTAGTAGTTATTTCTAAATTTGAGTTCTTATAGTAAACATACTTCTTACGCGAAGCCTGTAAAGCTCTATCTTCCTGATAAACAAACTCTTTTAACTCTTTGATTTTTACTCGTTGAGGATCAACTGCTACTTCCATAATATTAATCAAAACATCATAACCTGAAGTGATAAATAAATTATCTGTAATAAGAATCGGAACATTTTTATATTGATTATATTCTCTAGCAGTTATAGCACAATGATGCGGTATAAAAGAATCTTGACCATCTTGCCACAAATCATCATCAAGTTGTTTTGCAATACCTGTAGGAGCAAGAACTGCTATTGTTTTGCGTTCGTTATACTCTTTGATAACTGTAGTAATCAACACTTCTAGCATTTGGTTAATATCTGGCGTTTGTAAAACTCTAAACTCTACTTTCATCACAAATATTACCACTCCAAAAATTACAATTTAGCTATCTACCAAAATACACAACCATAATAATACAAATAGAATCTATAGACAAATGACTAGATACTATTTATCTACTGAGTCTGTCTTTACAAAGACACCTGAAGTATAGCTATTAGTCCTAAAATCATCATAACTAGTATACGAAGAAAGCTCCACTTTATCAGCTGATTCTAGTCTTAGCACATAATATCCTTTCGACCAATCAATATCATAATTAGCAATAGCAGATACCGCTTTTTTAGATGCTACACTATCTCCATATAGCACTAGTTTATACGGCCCAATATCACAAAATGTTGGTGAACAATTTCCCTTTAGACTAATCAAAGGATTACCTTTAGAATCGGCAGTTATTTCAAACTTAACTATGGATTGAGTGTTTTTATCCACATTAGTCCAAGTCCCGAGGAAATTAGAATAATCTAACTTTTTATCTTTTGCATAAAGACTAAAAGGCAATAGTGCTAGAGTTATACAAACTATTAACTTAAATCTATGAAACATATCTTCTTATACCCTCTATTTGAGTTATGCTTAATTACTGTACCTAAATACTGATTTCAACTTATTGATAAAGTCACCACCTAAGACAAAAAAACTAGCCACAAAAATAATATCGCCACTAAACAAGATAAGCATCATATTTAGTTGCCCAACTTGGTTAATTTTGTCAAAAATTAGTGTCATCTCAAGCAATAATGTTGGGTATACCAAACTAGCAAAGAACATTACTAAACCAATGCTATGCCTTGTACGACTAATAGGCTTGTGTGTTGTAAAAGCTGATTTAAATACTGTCTTAATCGCTGATTTTATCGTATCAATTATTACTTTACCTAATAGCATAACTGATATTAGAAAAATTCCCTCCGCACTAACAAGCAAAATTGATGAAATAGCCAAATAACTAGATGTAGATAACCCCAAAAAAGGCATTATGCAAAAAACTACAACATAAGGCACAAATGATAAGATAAATAACAATAATCCTAAATAATATTTCCAATCTTTTATCATGTTAACTACCTATTCATACAAACCTTTAATTAGTGTATCAGATTTAGATTTAGTATTTTTTGTTGTACTTTTAACCAAACTTAACAGTTCTTGGTAATTACTAAAACTTTTTCCGGCATATATGCTAGCATTTAAAGATTTTAATTGCTCTTTTAATTGCGGGAATATCTCAGCAACCTCTAATAATGATAAGAGTCGCTTATCACTCTTAGTATTTGCCCAACCAATTATTGCTTTTTGAAGCTGTATATTATCTTTATTTGCACATGCTTTTTTAATATCTTTTATGCTTGCAGGATTTTTATCATCTGTAACAAACTTTTCTTCAGTTATATTTTTAGCTTTTCGAGTTAGTTTACACTTTATGAGTAGCATAAATGTAATCAGCCATAATACAAAAATCCCTATAGCCACATTTCGCCAAAAAGTATCTTCAATAACCTTTTTAATAACTTGTGGTGCAGTTTGACTACCTACATTAAAACTTGTACTAGGTATAGTGCCTTTTTTGACATCAAATGTTTTCGCAGCTATTGTCGCAAGCTGTGATTTACTATTATCAATATCGAACCATTTTAATATAACAGCAGGAACTGTCGTTTTACCTTGCTTAATAGGCATATAACCAATCTTATAGGTCGCTGTACTTATTAGCTGACCGCTTTGCTCAACATCCTCAAGTACTGGCTTTTCAGGATAAACATTAAAAGCATCCGAAGATTTAAATTCTAATTTTGGAATATCTTCACTTAGGACACCTTTTGCCTTAATAGTTACGGTCCTAGTTAGTAGTTCACCCTCTTTTATGGTATCTCCTGCTGACCAGTTATCACTAATCTTAACATCTGATGCAGGAAACCAATCTTTAATAGCAATCTTTTGAGGAATTGGTTTAACTCTTAAGAATTTAGCATCCGTAGAGAAGCTTTTGACCCTAGTTCCTAACTGACCAAATGTATTAGGAATAGTCGCTTGCATTGCGATAGGTGGAATAGCAATAGTCCCTGTTCTATGTGGAATTATCAGAAAACTTTCTTCCACAACATCATACATTTTACCATTAATGCGCTTTTGATAAGTTCTTCTATGATTTGTTTGTTTAATTTCAGAGTTTTTTATATCAAAATTTCTAGGATTTAGACTCAAAATAGGTGTCGAATAATACAGCTTCAAAGTATATAACACCGGCACATTAACATAAGTTTCGTTTGTAGCTAATGTTCCTATAGCAAATATATCCTGATAATTACTTGCTTCTTCACTTGAGAGTTTTTTATCTACTTTTATAGAGATTGGCTTTGTTGACTGGTTACCAACATCAATTGCAGGTATTGTCAGATTCCCCGATCTATTTGGCATAAGCGTGACAATCATCTCAAATTGTGAGCTTGATTTACCATTTATAACAGTAGTCTTACTGCTGGTACTAGTGTTATAAACTGTAAAATCTTTATCTAAAACATCTAAGTCAGGCTGGGTGTCAAAATCATCTAGATGGAGTATTAGCTCAAAAGTTTCTCCATACTCAAGATGAGTATTATCGACACTAGCTGTGACATTAGCATAACTAATATTCAATCCAGCGATTAACAGCAAAAGTATACTTACTAATTTTAATAATTTAGTTCTCACGCTTATCTCCTATCATCCTCTGGTAGTCACGTGCAAATTTATTTTTAAGAAGTCCTCCAGGATTACTGTCTATCGCAGCTAATAGCTTATTCGCCTCTTTATCATTTAGTTCTTGTTGGCGCTGATCTTCTGCGGCTGACTGCTCAGGATTATCTTTATTATCTTTATTATCTTTATTATCTTTATTATCTTTATTATCTTTATTATCTTTATTATCTTTATTATCTTTATTATCTTTATTATCTTTATTGTCTTTATTGTC
>NZ_VOJA01000004.1:237492-274391 GCF_007923265.1 Francisella salimarina | reverse complement strand
TCTTTGTTGTCTTTGTTGTCTTGAGAATTCTGCTGATTATCTTTTTGTTTATCTAGCTCTTTTGCTACTTCTAAATTATTTTTTGCATCTGCAAAATCTGGTCTTTTTTGTATAGCTTTTGTATATGCGTCTATAGCTTTTTTGTATTCGCCAATGTGCGTTAAGGCATTACCCTGATTATACAACCCTTTAGCTGAATCATCTTTTTTAAACTCTTGATATGCATTTTGGTAGTTTCCGGCTTTATAGTATGAAGAACCTTTCCAATTACTATTTTCAAAAGCTTCAGCCGCTTTTTTTGCATTACCACTATCATAATAGCTCATACCTTGTTGATCTCTTGTTTGCCATAAATCATTCCACTTATTCGCAAAACAAAAACATGGCAATAGTGACAAGATAAATATTAATTTTCTTAGCGACATATTCTCTCCAAAATACCTCTTCTAAAAAATAGTAAACTCATAGCTACCAGTAACCAAATAAAATAAATCCCCTCATCCTGCCAAAAAATATTTGCCGACTTTTTATCTGATTTCTTTTTACCATTGCCTTGTGTATCTGATAGTAGCTTTTTAATATCAGTATTATTAGCAGTTAAAGTCACTAATTTTCCAGATCCAGCTTTTGCTAATGCTTCAAGTTGATTCATATCTATACCAAAATACTGGATATTGCCACCATCATCTTTTATATAATTACCCTTATCATCTTTAGCAATACCGCCTTTTGGAGTTCCTATTGCATATACATCAGTATCTATACCTTGCTCTGCTAACTGTTTTGCTTTGGCGATAGCATCAGCTGATGGTGCTGAATCTGTTATCAAAATTATCTGACCTTTTTTTGCACCTACTTGAGTAATTAACTGAGCAGATTTTTCTATAGCTTTATAGATATTATTACCCTGCACAGGAACAATATCTGAATTAATAACAGGGACAAGGTTCTCAACAGTATTCGCATCAGATGTTAATGGCGAAACAACAAATGGCTCACTTGAGAATACTATCATCCCAACCTGACCTTCTTTTATTCTACGCAAAATATCCAAAGTCTTATATTTAGCTCTCTCAAGCCTAGTTGGAGAAACATCTGTAGTGTCCATAGACTGTGAAACATCTAAAGCAATAACTCTCGAAACATTTTCTTGATATACAGGCACATCTTTATACTTCCATGTAGGACCTGCTAATGCTAGCACAGATACAATCCACAAGCACAAAAACAGAAATGGTACTAATGACTTTTTAGTTTTTGACTGCTTACCTACAACTATATGCTCCAATAAATGACTATCACAATACTTAGCCCAACTATTTGCTTGTGAAGAACTTCTAAAAAGTAAAATAACAAAAACTACAATAGGCACTAATGCTAACAGCCACCACGGACGCAGAAAATGAAAATCCATACTAATATCCTCTCCTACGCTTCAACCATACTATAGCCATCACAAAACTTAACAACAATGCAAAACCAAGACTCCAAGGATATAGATATGTAACTGGTCTAACTACTGTTTTGTCTGACTCTATCGGCTCTAGCTGATCTATCGATTCATATACTTGTTTCAAATCAGTACTATTTTGAGCTCTAAAAAACTTCCCTCCGGTCATTGTGGCAATTTTTTGTAATACTTCTGTATCAAGATCCTCTGATGTATTAACTAATCTTTCACCAAAAGTAGTCTTAACCATCATTTGCCCGCCACCCAAACCTATGGTGTATATCTTTATATGATACTGTTTTGCAAGTTCTGCTGCCTGCAAAGGTTGTAGCGCTCCGGAGTTGTTTTCACCATCTGTTAGCAAAACAAGAGCTTTAGAGTCACCTGGATATCTTTTGAGCTTCTTAACTGCCAAACCTATAGCATCGCCTATAGCAGTTTGTGGACCTGGTAAGGCAATACTTGCATCATCAAGCATTTTTTTGACAGTTGGAATATCAAAAGTCAATGGCGTTTGTAAATATGCCCAAGTACCAAAAAGTATCAAACCTACTCTATCTCCTTGACGAGTATCTAAAAACTCATTAGCAACACGCATTACAAGATCAAATCTTGACTCCATTTTACCATTAGACTTCTGCATATCTTGGATAGCCATACTACCAGATAGGTCAATAGCCATCATTAGATCCCTACCACTTTGCGGCAAGCTAACTGGTTTGCCTAACCACTGAATACCAGAACCTGAAATAATCAATAATATCCAAATAGTACTTAGAATATATTTAAGATAATTTGCTTTGGTAAAGTCTCCATTTTTATTGCCTCTCAACTGAGATTCTAACTGATCAAAAAAAGGTGTTTTTAGTGCCAGCTGCTTATCATGTTTTACCCTTGGAAATATCCAATAGCTAACAACAGGTAAAATAATCAAAACCAAAAACCAAGGGTATTCTATATTAATCACAATACTCTCCTTAGCCACTGCTCTGCCACAGTCAAAATTTCATTTAGCGTTTGTTTATCTAATTCGACAGCTCTATAACTATTTGCCAACATATTAGCTTTGGTATTTTTGAAATTTTGATTTTTCATTTTAGAGTCGAGAAACTCAAGCCATTGCTCACCATGTAGAGTTTTGATTTGTTGATTTGGAAATTTTTGTAATGCTACTCTTTTTAAATATACAGATATATTTTGCAAAACCTCTTTCGGTTTATTTTGTTGAGTCTCTTCTATTGCCCTTCTAAAATCATTAACAATAGAATCCTTATAGTTATTTTTCTTCTTTCTAAAATGTAGAATGATCAAGAAGATAATAAAAGCTAGTACAATCAAACCTAAAAGTAACCACCAACCATAAGCCAAAGGCCACCATTGAGAGACCTTCGCAGGCAAATAAATATCTTTTAATTGAGCCAAAAGATCATTAGTTTGCATAATTAGCTATCCCATAGTTTACTGCTTTAACCAGATCATCATTCGTTGCTATCTCAATAAACCCTGTTTTATTCTTACGTGAAAAATCCTTTATCGCAGTGTATCTTTCTTGATAAAGGTTTTTATAAACACTTCTTTGTTTCTTACTCGCAGCATCTAATACTATACGATGCTCACCATCACTAAAATAATATGTATCTAAAGCTGGTAACTCCTTTTCTATAGGATCATAACTAAATATATTTATAACCTCATTTTTAGCTCTCAATAATTTAAGATACTGTTTTGCTTGCTCATCAAAACTACTAAAGTCACTAATAATAATTATCACACTATTACTACGAACTTTAGCATAAAGAAACTTTATAACATCTGCTAGTTTCTTTTGAGATTTAAGCTGATAATCTTTGTGATCAGTCGTTATAAGATTAAACATTTTAATCAAGGCTGATTTATCTTGTTTCGCGGGGTAGAAGCTATAGCCTTGATCATCAAAAATGATACCACCAACCTTATCATTAGCCTCTAACGCTCCAAATCCTAATAACGCTAATGTATTAGCTGCCTTAACACACTTAAAGCACTCCCTTGTACCAAAATTCATTGTACTATTTTGATCAACAATAAAATACAGACTACGTTCACGCTCTTCATGATAAACTTTAGTGTATGGTTTACCAAGCCTTGCTGTAAGTGACCAGTGCATCAATCTAATATCATCGCCTGCTTGATAATGTCTAACCTCATCAAAGTCCATACCACGACCTTTTGCGTTAGAAATATTTGTACCAGCATTAGTCGTATTAACTTTCTGATTAGCAAATAATTTTAGTGACTTTGCCTGATAGCGATGATTCAAAAGCTCTTGAATATCAGCCTTAATGCCTTTATAACTTTTCATTGAAGGTATACTCTATGGGATTGGCACAGCCTTTAGCAATTCAGCAATCACATCATCACTTGTGATACCATCAACATCTGCTTCAAATGTTAGTAATATTCTGTGACGTAGCACTTCATATATAACTGCATGGACATCTCCAGGAGATACATAATCATTGCCAGATAGCCAAGCATGCGCTCGAGCCGCTCTATCTAGCGCTATTGTTCCCCTAGGACTTGCGCCAAAGGCAATCCACTTTTTGATACTTGGACTATATTTTGATGGATCTCTAGTAGCTAGAATCAACTCAATAATATATTGCTCAAGAGCTGCTGACATCTGAACATTCAAAACTTCCTCTTGTGCTGCAAAAATTGCTTCTTGAGAAATATTTGGGTAGCGTAATTTATGCCCTAGTGCTTCACCTCTACTTATAGCCAGAATTTTTGCTTCAGTTTTTGGATCCGGATACTCAATTTTCACAAAAAGCATAAACCTGTCTAACTGTGCTTCAGGAAGTGGATAAGTACCTTCTTGTTCAATTGGATTTTGTGTAGCCATCACCATAAAAAGATTAGACAAAGGATAAGTCTTCTTACCAACCGTAATCTGCTTCTCTCCCATAGCTTCAAGCAATGCTGACTGAACCTTTGCAGGCGCCCTATTTATCTCATCAGCAAGCAATAGGTTATGAAATAATGGCCCTAACTGAAACTCAAAGCTCTGTTGCTGAGGTATGTATATCTCTGTCCCTGTCAAATCTGCCGGCAAAAGATCCGGTGTAAACTGCACTCTATGATAAGAGCAATCTATACTTTCAGACAATGTTTTGATCGCAGTTGTCTTAGCTAACCCAGGAGCTCCCTCTACAAGTAAGTGTCCTCCAGCTAGCAATGCTATCAATAAACGCTTATTTAAATTTTCTTGACCAACAACACGATTGTTTAAGAACTCTAGTAATTCCTCAAACTGATTATATACAGACACAGTCTCTCCAAAACCTCTTATCTTCTTTTGTAGAGTATATGGGTTGTTACTAGTTTTTCAAGAGTCTAGGCTCGATATAACTAATTTACAAAGATTAAACAGTGTTATAAACTTTAGTTTATTAACTAAAATCGACAAAATTCTTATGAAATTTCTTAAAATGTGGGCAGTATCAATGCTAGTAAGTTTAACACTAGTTAGCTGCTCGAACACATCTGATTTAACTAGCAATCTGAACTCAGCAGGCGAATCTATTGCAAGATTTGTGAATGGTACTTTTTCTGCTAAAATTGATAACACTAGCCTGCAAAGTGTATACAATGCAACACTTTTGGCTCTAAATAACGGTAGTAATAAAATAGTAACTAGCAACATCAATGATGACACCGCGAACATCACTGGCACGTACACTATCAACGGCAGTTTTTTTGACAAAGTCCATACGGTTAATTTTGATATAAAACTACTCAAAGGTAACGACAATACTGTTAATTTACTTATCCGAATAGGTAAGTTTGGCAATAAAGAAGCATCTGTTAATTTACTAACAAACATAAAGAGTAATCTAGGATTATAAATAATGAGTGTAAGTACCCCAAAAGTATTATCTATTCAATCTCATGTAGCCTATGGCTATGCCGGTAATAAAGCTGCCGTATTCCCTATGCAGCGTCTTGGTATAGAAGTCTCTCCAATATATACAGTCCAGCTCTCAAACCATACTCAATACGACTTTTTTAAAGGTTCTTTTTTTAGTGCTGAAGATATTCAAAATGTTATAGAAGGCTTGATTACTAACAACTTCTTAGCAAAACAGGATGCTATCTTATCTGGATATATCGGCAACGTCGATGTTGCTAAAGTTATTGCAAATACAGTCACATTACTAAAAGAAAAAAAACAAGCTAGCCTATACTGCTGTGACCCTGTCTTTGGTGATAAATATGATGAAGATGAAACAGGACATATTTTTGCATCAAACGATCACCCAGAAATATTCTTAAAATATTTATTACCATTAGCTGACATAATTACACCAAATATATTTGAGCTAAGTGTACTAAGCGGTGTCGAGATAAGAAAACATGAAGATATAGTCAAAGCATGCCAAAGTCTAATTGTAAAAACCAAAAATGAAAAACAAATCATAATCGTTACAAGTGTGTCTTTTGATAAAAATAAAACTGGTATTGCAATTTACCAGAACAATAACTTTTCTTATATGGAATCTGCCAAATATAAAGTTCAACCTAAAGTAAGTGGCTCAGGTGATATTACTGCAGCGATGTTTTTAAGTTATCTTTTAAAGGGTAAAACATTAGATGAAGCTCTAAGTTTGGTTACTAGATGTTTGGACGGCATCTTCAGGGTTACACACGAATTAAACACTGATGAGCTAGCCTTAATACAAGCACAGGAGTACATCAAATAATGGATCGTTATAGCAAAATCACAGATGTCCATCGCTACAAAAGAGAAATCGTACTGCTAAAAAGTCGCCCTTGTGCTTATGGAAAATGTACTTTTTGTGACTATATACTAGATAACTCAAAAAATATTGACGAAATCAACTCTATTAATTTTGATATTTTAAACAATGTTAGCGGAGAGTTTGGTGTTCTTGAAATAATAAATTCAGGCAATGTATTTGAACTTCCTCAAGCAACTAAAAATCGTATTAAAGAAATAGTTCAAGAAAAAGATATCAAACTACTTTTTGTCGAAGCGCACTGGATGTACAAAGACCATCTACACAAAATCAAAGATCTATTTGATACTAATATCTTTATCAAAACTGGTTTAGAAAGCTTTGATAATCAGTTTAGAGAAAAAATTTTAAATAAAGGATTCTTTCATACATCACCCCAACAGCTAAGTGAGCTATTTGACTCAGTTTGTCTCTTGATTGGTGTCAAAGGTCAAACAAAAGAAATAATAAAAAAAGATATTGAAATAGCTAAAAAACACTTTAATCACACGACTTTGAATCTATATGTAAACAATACAACATCAATAAAAGCAGATGAAGAGTTGAAAAAATGGTTCTTAGATGAATATAAGGAGCTATTTAATGATCCACAATTTGAGATACTTGTCAGCAATACTGATTTTGGTGTTGGTGACTAATGCAACTTTAGCTGATATCAAAATACGTTGAAGTATGCTATCTTTGTAGTACAAGTGTACTTTAGGGGAAGATGTTGCAACACACTCTCAAACAAATTTCCGATATTCTAAAAGCAAGAATAATCAATAACCCGTCTACTGAAGTTATTATTTCAGGACTTAATTATGCGGAATCCGCAAAAGAAAATGATTTGACTTTAATAGATCAACACGAGCATCTTAAGCTTTGGGAAAACTCAAAGGCTGCCGCTGCTATTGTCAGCGATAAGATTAGCACTGAGTTAGCAAAAATTAATGATAAGCCAATATTGGTAGTGAATAACGCAGACTTAGCCATGGCTAAGGTACTAGAACTATTCTCTGTACCATACCCTGAGCAAAACGGCATTCATGAAAAAGCTGTTATAGACCCATCAGCAAAAATTGGTAAAAATGTCTCAATTGGCCCAGGAGCATACATTGGTAAAAATGTTGAAATTGGTGATAATACAATAATCTACGCCAATGTATGTATTTATAACGATACAAAAATTGGTACTAACTGCATTATATGGCCTAGTGTTACAATTCGAGATAGAACAGTTATAGGACACTTCTGTAGACTGTACTCAAACTGCTCTATAGGTACAGATGGATTTGGCTACAGACCTTCAGAAGATGGTAGAAGTATAGTTAGAATTCCTCATATAGGTAATGTTGTGATTGGCAGTTTTGTAGATATTGGTTCTAACACATGTATTGACAATGCTAAATACGGCTCAACAATAATTGGTGATTATACAAAAATCGATAACCTAGTTCAGATAGGTCACAATGTCATTATTGGTAAAGGCTGTATGATATGTGGACAAGCTGGTATCAGTGGTTCTGTAGTGGTTGGCGATGGAGTAGTTATTGCTGGTAATGCTGGTATCAAAGACCATACTAAGATTGGTAGTGGTGCTCGTATCGGTGGTAAAGCTGGTGTAATGTGGGATGTCCCTGCTGGCGAGAGTCACATGGGATACCCTGCCTATAAAGATACTGAATTAGCAAAACAATGGATAGCCATCAGGAAGCTTCCAGAAACTATGAAAAAACTCAAAGCACTAGCAAAAAGTCTAAAAATAGATCTTTAATCTTTAAATTAAATGCATTTTATACATAAGAAATTTAAATATAACAAATAAGATTTTTAAATATGCAGCTTGTAGCAGTATAAATTCAACCCCTCCGTTTTAAATAAATAACTTCTCAAAAGCTAATATATAGCTTAATTTCACCTGCATTAGGTATCTAAATTCAAACCAGATACTATACCATTTTAGTATACTCAAAGCCTTTATTTTCAATATCTTCACTCGAATTTAATTTTTGATTTAGGCTATTAATATGTTAAAATTTGGAGTGTATAATTATAAGGCAAGAAAAGACCTCTAAATTATCAAATTATAAGATTTTTTCTTTCCAATTCTTTTACAAAAAGGAAATAACACTAAAATACTAGAACTATAAGGAGAAGCAACATGTTACCAACGCTCATGTCTGTTGACTTAGCAAGATTGCAGTTTGGTTTAACAGCATCATTTCACTTCTTATTTGTTCCTCTAACGTTAGGGCTAACGTGGATTTTATTCACAATGGAACTAATGTACGTAAGAACAGGTAAGCAAGTATATAAAGATATGGTGAAGTTTTGGGGTAAATTACTCGGAATTAACTTCGCTCTAGGGATTATTACTGGTCTAACTATGGAGTTTGAATTCGGTACTAACTGGTCATACTACTCTCAATCAGTAGGTGATATTTTTGGTACACCTCTGGCTATTGAAGGCTTGGCAGCATTTATGCTTGAGTCTACTTTTGCTGGTTTATTCTTCTTCGGCTGGGATAAATTATCAAAGAAACAACACTTACTGTCTACATTCTGCTTAGCAATAGGTTCAAGCTTCTCTGCGTTACTAATATTGGTTGCTAACGGTTATATGCAACATCCTGTTGGTTCTGAGTTCGTTGCATCTACAATGAGAATGGAAACTGTAAGCTTACTTCAAGTATTCCTAAATGAAACAGCACAAACAAACTTTGGTCATGTGATAACAGCTGGATACACAACTGGTGCAACTTTTGTAATCGGTATTAGTGCTTTCTATCTACTAAAAAATCGTGATAGCGGTTTTGCTAAAAGATCTTTGGGTGTTGGCTTAGGTTTCGGTATCGTTGCATGTACTATGGCGATGTTCTTCGGTGATGCAAACGGTGTAGATGCATTTAAAGTACAACCATTAAAAATGGCTTCGATAGAAGCTGAATGGGATACTTCTAAAGCTCCTGCTGCTTTCAATGCTGTAGCTATCCCAAGCAATGCTGACCAAGAAAACCATTATGCAGTAGAGATACCTGCTGTACTTGGCCTAATCGCTACTCACTCTACAGATGTAGAAGTCCCTGGTATCAAAGCTATCCTCTATGGAAAAGCTGATGCTAATGGTACTAGAAATCCTAATCTTGCATACTACAGAGATATCGCAACAGGTGAAACTGCTGATGTATCTCCAGAAGTAGCTGCTGCTAACCCTGCTAAGTACGAAAAAGTACCAGCTGCGGTAGTTATGATTAGAGATGGTGGCTTAGCGTACGCAGATCTTCTTAAGTGGAGAGAAACTGGTCATGAAGGTGATACTCCTGATGCTAGCTATGCTAACTACAACAACCCTGAATATCAAAGATACATGGGCTTCGGTAAGTTACTTGTACAAGTAGCTCAAGAGAAGTATGGCAAAGCTGATTCAGATACGATAGCAAAAGTTGCTAACGATCCTGAATTAGTAAAAGCAACGGCTACTAATATGGTCCCTGAAGTTGTTAGCATATTCTGGGCATTTAGAATAATGGTTGGAATTGGTCTATTATTGTTTGCTCTAATGTTTGTTGGCTTAATCCTTCTTGCTAAAAACTCTTTAGGTAGTTCTAAATTTAGCAGACTTGTATTAAGAGTAATGCTATGGTCAATCCCATTACCATTTATTGCTTGCTCTGCTGGCTGGTTCGTAACAGAGCATGGTCGTCAGCCTTGGACAGTATATGGAGAGCTTCCTACTAGTATAAGTTCTTCAGCTCTTACGGCTGCTGATGTAGGTACATCTATGGCAATCTTCTGTCTAATAGACTTAAGCTTATTTGCTGTACTAATTTTCTTAATGTTCAAGTATGCAAGACTAGGACCTAGTTCGTTAGGCACTGGTAAATACCATTTTGAACAAAACAAAAATGATAAATAAGGAGAGATAAATGTTATTAGATGTTTTACAAATTATCTCTTGGCTAGTTGTAGGGGTTCTAATATTCTTAGTAGCTGCTACTGTTGGTTTTGACTTTGGTGTAGGTATTCTTGCCAAATTTGTTGGTAAAGATGACTACGAAAAAAGAGCTATCATAAATACAGTTGGCCCTACTTGGGATGGTAGCCAAGTTTGGTTTATTACAGCTGGTGGTGCTATATTTGCTATTTGGCCACAAGTTTATGCTACTAGCTTCTCAGGTTTATATATCGCTATCTTACTAGTGTTATGGGGACTTTTCTTAAGACCTCCTGCTTTTGAGTACAGAAAGAAAATAGATAACCCTACATGGAAAAACTTCTGGGACTGGATGCTTTTGTTAGGAAGTGTTATTCCTATAGTTGTCATGGGTGTAGCTGTTGGTAACTTATATTTAGGTTTTCCTATCTCTTATGATGATACCTCAAGATTAATATATGGTGCTGTTACTAACGGCCAGTATCAATCTATGTGGGTTACTTTGATACACTTACTAACTCCATTTGCATTATTGTTTGGTATATTTGCTCTAAATATGTCACTAATGCATGGTTCAGCTTATGCTAAGCTTAGAACAGATGGCGTTTTAAGAGATAGATTCAGAAAAATTACAAATGTTACAGCGACTATTTACTTAGTCTTATTTGTAATCGCAGCTATTTGGATTGCTCTAATACCTGGATATCAGTACTCTACTGGTGCAAGTTGTACATACGCATCAGAAGCATTACAACATCCATTCAGTGCTGGAGTTATTACTAATGACCATTCTTGGTATTATAATTTCACGCAAGCTAAAACTATTTGGATGTGGTTTGCTCCTATTCTAGCTTTTGTTGGTGCATTACTTGTTATCAAGTTCAACAACAAAGATAAAGATGGTGCTGCTTTCATAGCTAGTATGGCCTCTCTACTAGGTGCTGTATTAACTGTTGGCTTTGCATTATTCCCATTCATTATGGTATCTAATGTAGGTAATTTCCAATATAGCTTGACAGTATTTAACGCAAGTAGTAGCCAAACTTCTCTAATAGGTATATTATGTGCAGCTGTTATTATACTTCCAATCATCTTCTCTTATACATTCTTTGTGTATAAGAAAATGTGGGCAAATGGTCGTAGAGTATCTGCTGAAGAAGTTAAAGCAAACTCTCACGAGTTATACTAAGAGGAGACTAGTATGTTTTATTTATTATGGATTACATCTGCATTTGTAGCTGTTGGTGCTGGTTGTTTTGTAGCTAGCAGAATCGACAAAAAAGAAGACTAATTTTCTATCTGCTATTTTCTTCTATTTTATTTCTTCTCTTTGATATAAAATTTTTTCATTCAAATTTTATTTGTTTTTAAAAA
Source organism: Francisella salimarina (assembly GCF_007923265.1). Taxonomy (NCBI): domain Bacteria; kingdom Pseudomonadati; phylum Pseudomonadota; class Gammaproteobacteria; order Thiotrichales; family Francisellaceae; genus Francisella; species Francisella salimarina. The sequence goes on along the minus strand of NZ_VOJA01000004.1, from coordinate 262,852 downwards.
TGAAAAAAATAATATCTCTGACTATCACTTTATTTCTTGTTATAACATCTAATTGTTATGCAGATATTATTGTTGGAACAACTGGAGATTATGCTCCTTTTTCAACTTATAACAAAAACGATAATAAATTCTCCGGGAAAGATATCGATCTCATAAAAACTTTTGCTGAAGCAAATAATGAAGATATTAAATTTGTTAAGACCACTTGGGCAACTGCTGAAAGTGATCTAAAAGACAATAAATTTGATGTCTTTGTAGGAGGTATGTCAATAACTCCCACTCGTCAAGCAAAATTCATATTCTCTACTCCATTAGGCTCTTTTAGTAAGGCTGCTATGACTAGCTGCAAAAACTTATCTAAGTTCAAGAGCTTTGCAGATATAGACAATCCAAATACCCTAATCATAGAAAATAGAGGTGGAACAAATGAAAAATTTGCCTTACAGAAAATCAAAAATGCTCAATTATTAATTATCGCTGATAATAAGCTTGCAGTTAAATCTATCACCGATGGCATAGATGGTATATATCCAGATATAATGTTTACTGATTCGCCCGAAATTGCGTATCAGCACTCTATAAATCGAAGTATTTGCCAAGTACCAGTTAAAGTTGATGATAGTATTTCATATAAGGCTTTTATGTTTAATAACACACCAATAGGAAAAAGTCTTGCGAGTAAATTTAATGACTGGATAAAAGATAACCCTAAAATTTTTCATCAATATTTAAATTCAGAAAAATAGAAGTTCGCTAAATCAACCTAGCTCTATTGGGTCAATATCAAAACACATCTTGACTGAATTTTTTAAACTTGACATTATTTGACTATTAGCAACCCATTTAATTATTAAATTTATCTGACTACGTGAGTTCGAAGTTAAAAGTATACTATAACGATATACATTATTTTTTTTCAGATGAAGAGCTGGTAATGGCTTAGATACTTGCACACCAGAGCTATCTTTCAAGCTTGAATATATTTGCTCCAACATATTTAAGACTTTATTTTCATCTTTTGATTCTGCTATGATTTGTGCTTGATAGGTATATGGTGGATAGCTCGCGTACTTTCTTTGCTCTAGAAGATAATCCAGAAACTCAAGATAATCACTATTTACCAATAACTGTAAAAGTTTATTATCAGGCTGATATGTCTGAAGTATTATCCTTCCAGGTTTATCCGCCCTTCCAGCTCTTCCAGAGACTTGAACTATCGTTTGCGCAGTTCGCTCTATTGCATGGAAATCAGTACTATATAAACCAGCATCAATATTAATTAATCCTGCTAATGTAATATTCTCGAAATGATGCCCTTTTGCTATCATCTGAGTACCAACGATAACATCAACTTGCTTATCATTTATCATCTGATTGATGCTATGTAGATCATTCATAGTTTTGATATTTGATCTATCAAAGCGCACCACCTTATTATATGGAAATCTCGCCTCTATTCTTGACTGAACTTTTTCAGTACCACTACCATAAGCAAAAAGCTCTTCAGCATTACAACTTGGACAAGCTGTAACTATTGGCTTACGAGAACCACAAAAGTGACATTCTAAGTACTGATATGGATGTGTATGTAATGTATATGGTTTATCACATCTCTTACACTCCACAGCCTCTCCGCAACTCTTACAGACCAAAGCCTTAGCAAAACCTAATTTGTTGATAAATACTAATGACTGCTGATGATCGTTGATATTCTGCTCAATCAATGAAAAAAGAGTATTACTAATACCATTATCAACAATACTTGATTTTAGATCTAATAGCTCAATCGTATTCTGGTGTGAGTTTAGCGCCCTTTTATTAAGCTTGAGTAAATCATATTTACCAACCACATAATTATAATAACTTTGAATAGATGGTGTAGCACTACCCAGAACTACTGGTATATCAAGCTGACTAGCTCGAAATATAGCAACATCACGTGCATTATAACGAATAGTTGTTGTTTGTTGCTTATATGAACTATCATGTTCTTCATCAACTATGATAATCCCAAGATCCTTAAAGTCAGCTAAGACTCCACTTCGAGTAGCAATTACAATATCAGCTTCGCCATTTTTTATTTTTAACCAGTTAGTTAACCTAGCTTTATCACTTAATTTAGAATGTAGTGCAACAACATTCTTATCTATAAACCTCTTCTCAAATCTTTTGATTGTCTGTGGTGTCAGATTTATTTCTGGCACTAAGACAAGAACTTGTTGAGACTTTGATAAAAACCTCTGAATCACATGTAAATAAACTTCTGTTTTACCGCTTCCTGTTACTCCATAAAGTAAAGATACCTTAAAACCCGATTGTAATATAATCTGCTCAAAAGCAGATTGTTGCTCTGGATTAAGCAACTTAGGTAAGTCTGATTCTATAGTATTATTAGGCTGTCTTAACTTATAAGTTTTTTTGAGGATGCTTTTATCAAGCAATTTATTAATAACATAGCTAGAAGCTAATTCTTTTAGCTCCTCAAAACGAAGCGCCTCATTATTAGCAAAAATTTTTAGAACATCTTGTTGCTTTAAAGTAAGTTTATGTTTCTGTAGCTCTATTTGATCTAAATATACATAGGTATCTTTCTGAGGAGAAACTATCTCAGTTTTCAAAAAATCATTTGGTAAAGCCAAACGTATAGCATTATACAAATCACAACAATAATACTGCGACAACCACAAAATAAGTCTTTGTACAGCATCGCTAATAGGTTGGTCTATAATCTTTAGGATAGGTTTTACTCTTGTAAGCTCATAATCAATCTTTATATCCTTAGCTACAATAAAGCCTATAAGTTGACGCTTACCTACCTGTACCAAAACTCTGCTAAATAGCTCGACATTAGCATCTTTAATAGAGTAATCAAGCAAGTAACTTGGAGGTACCGCTAGAGCAACCTTAACAATCATTATCTAACTTCTGTAGTTTTTGTATTTTTATACCAGTAATAAAAGCCATAAACAGCTGTAATGAAAAATATAAAGTTCTGTAGTACTTGACCATACAATTCTTGTTGATACATGACTACAACGAAATACAAATCAGAAACAATCCATACAATCCAATTTTCCATAAACTTCTCTATAGTCATAATAATTGCTGTAAATGTAATACCTGTTAGAATACCTGTTGAAAATATATCTGCTGAACTAGTGATATAGTTAAATACAATACTAAAAATACATAATATTACTAGATACACAATATAACGAAAATAGTCAGCTCTCTTCATCCATTTAACAGTCTTATGCTCACCATCTATACCTTGTGTATACCACTTATACCAACCATAGCTGAAGAATACCACATAAACGAACTGCAACAGTACCAGTGAGTATGTCCCCTTCATCGCAAACAAAAATAATAAAAGTATCGCACCTACTATACCCAATGACCAAGACCATACTTTAAGTCTTGCTAAGTATATTGTATACAATACATTTATAATCAATGCTGAATAATCAAGAGTCTCAAATATCATTATATAATTTCCTATATCTCTAAAAACACTCGTATAATTTTATATCAAGATCTTTATATAAGTCAGACTTTATTACATTAATTTTTCTTATAGAGCTCGTTTTGAAATTAATCGTTGGATTACACGCCAAATATATCTCATACAAGTCTGTACTGAATACATCACAATTTAAATAACAAATATCTTGAGCAGTTATCCTAATAACTCCGGCGGTTTCTAAGTCATATAAGATTTTCTTAACTTTATCGTAATCAGCAACCGCCATCTTTTGATACATCTGATCAATACTAATCCCATTTCTCAATTCTCTTTGAGCCACATGTAGCTCTTTAAGCATACAAACACTTATACTTAAATCATCTCTTTTTACTTCTTTCTTAAAATCTAATGTCACCTCCATATACTGTATAGCTTTGATCATCACAGCACCTAAAAGTGTAATCTGCCAAGCCACATAAACCCAAAGTATAAAAATAGGTATCAAAGATAATGAACCATAAATTACTGAGTAAGTAGGCACATAAAACATGTATAGTGCAAAAATCTTCTTTGCAATAGAAAAAACTATAGCTACAAAAAATGCTACAATTAACGCCGTTTTTGAGCTAATCCTTGTATTAGGTAATATTTTATAAAAAACAAAGAAACCTGCTATTAAAAAAATCAAAGATAATCCGTTTAAAAGATATTGCTCGATACCAATATCTTTTACAAACCAAGCCATAGAAATAAGATACGTACTAGAAATAAATACAAAACCAATAAGTATAGGCCCCATTGTCATCAAAGCCCAATACACTAACAAGCTTTGAACAAGAGGTCGCTGTTTATTAACATAAAAAACTTTATTTAAAGTAATTTCCAACCTTTTAATCATTAGAAAAATAACAACCAATAAAACTATAACGGATGTAATTGGCAAAGAGGTCATCTTATCAGAAATACTTGTGATGTACTGCTGAACTGTCGCTGCAGTCTCAGGAAGCATATTTTGGAAAAGAAAATTCTGCAAATTCTCAGAAAGAGAGCTAAATGCATTAAAAGCATTCAAAATATTTATTATAATGAAGAAAGCTGGTACGATAGCAAACAAGCTTGTAAGGGTTATAGCTGCAGCTACTGTTGGACAGTCTTTACGAAGATATTCTTTGAAGACCCAGATCCAATAGTTTTTAAATATTGACAAATATTTTTTGTATAACTTGATATCAAACATAGAAAAAAAACAATGAAAAACATACTAATACTATACTACAGCCAAGGTGGAAGTACAAAGAAAATGGCTCATATCATAGCCCTAGGTGTAGAAGTCACAGGTGCTACCGCCATAGTTCGTACGGTACCAAATATCTCAGCAAAAACTGAACAGGTTGATTCTAAAATCCCTGATAGCGGAGATCTATATGCTACAAAAGAAGATCTTGCAAACTGCGATGGTTTAATTGTTGGAAGCCCAGCTTATTTTGGCAATATGGCATCACCTTTGAAATACTTTTTAGAAATTCATAGTGATATATGGTTTAAGGGTAGTCTGATTGGCAAGCCTGTTGGTTTTTTCACAGCTGCCTCTGGGATGCATTCAGGGCATGAGAGCACTCTACTATCAATGATGATCCCTTTTATACATCATGGTTGCCTAATTGTTGGTGTACCATATAGCGAACAAGCTCTAGAGCATACACGTACAGGTGGTACACCGTATGGTGCATCTCATCTAAATACTTTTTCACCAAACAAAAATATGTCAGATGATGAGATTAAAATTTGTAAAACATTAGGTAAAAGAGTCGCGGATATTGCCAATAAACTTTCTTGTTAGGAGAATATTAGATGAGAAATATTTTTTATACTTTAATATTTTTATCACTTTTACTACTAAACAGCTGTAGCACATCTCAGCCAAGCTATTCTGCTAACTCAGTAGGCCAAGTATCCCAAGTAAAGCAAGGTAAAATCATAGATATTCAACAAGTCAAAATTAAAGGTAACAGTAATATAGGTGCCCAAATTGGAGGACTTGGTGGTGCTTTTGGTGGTGCTTTTGCGGGCGCAGGAGCAGGAATGCTTACCAGTATTGCTGGCTCTATCGGTGGAGCTATAGTTGGTGGTATTGCTGGAGGAGCAACAGAAGATGCCATAACCTCTTCAAAAGGCTATCAATTTACAATACAGTTAAGTAATGGTGAAACACTTGCCATATTACAAGAAGATAAACATGATTTAAATATTGGCGATGAAGTAACTATATATATGTCTGGTAATAACACCAGAATTGTTCCTGCAAAAAACTAAAAGACAATATTAAAAATAAGTAAAATTTGCTTTCGTAACACTTATAGTTTAGTATATTTTTTTTCATCATTATTGATTAGTATTTACATTTCCTGTGAACACTAAATAGTTTTTTTGACTTAGAGGAACCTAACCTAATGTATAAGAAAAAAGTTACCACACTGGGATTAAGCATCTGGTTTGCATGTGCATTTTTTTATGCTCTTGAGTATTTTGTAAGATCATCGACAGGCGCTCTACTTGATGACTTCACAAAAGAACCTTATAACCTTAGCCTCGCAGCGACTGCAATGTTTAGCTCATCATTTTATTGGAGTTATATAATATCACAGATACCTGCTGGCATACTCGTAGATAGATTTGGCATCAAGAGAGTAATGATAGCAAGTTCGGCCATATTTTCTCTAGCAATGTTGGTCGCAAGTATTGCCCATAATGAGTCAATGCTTCTGGCTTATAGAATATTAGCTGGATTTGGTGGAGGCTTTGCTATATTGTGCGCTATAAAAGCAATCGCAATTTGGTTACCAAATAGATTATTTCCTGCATTTACAGGTTTAACGCAATTTGTACTATATATAGGTGCAACGCTTTCAGCTGCTCCTCTAGTATTCTTAGCTAGCCACTTCAGTATTTCACAAATCATGGCTTTACTATTTATAATTTCTATAATTTTGTTGCTTGTTAGCATATTTATAATACAGGTACATCCTGACTACTCTAAGCATAATAAACAAAATGAACATAAGAAAGATAATTTAAAGGATATTATTACTGTATTTAAAAATAAACAAATTTGGTTTAACGGCCTGTACTGCTTCACTATCTATGGAACAACTGTTCTTTTCGCAGACTTATGGGGTATAAAATATCTACAGCTAACAGGTTTTTCTGAAGTCAACGCTGGTTACTGCACTTCATTAATTTTTATTGGTGTAGCTATATCTAGCCCTATATGGGGTACTGTTGCATCAATATTTGATGGTGAGAAGAAATTCTTATTGATTACACCTATTTTTGGGTTCTTTATTGTTACATATTTACTGTTTTTTAATACAAGCTTTCCTATAGCTGTAGTTTTATGTATTCTTTTTGGTGCTGTCCAAGCTGTTCATGTTTTAAACTATTCTGCGTTGAGAAATACAGTTTCTGCAACGCAGATTGCAACGGGATTAGCAGTAGTTAATATGTTCTTACCATTAAGTGGAGGGGTTTTGCAACCAACCACTGGAGCATTAATAACTCATCTAAAACAATCAAATGAATCATTATACGCATTCCAAACAACATTAATTATTATTCCAATATTAATGATTCTTTCATTTATAATCGCTTTGTTTATCAAAGATTCAAATAACTAAAATATATACTGCTTTACTCTAACTTTTTTTTAATCTATTATTTGTTATAAAATTTTGAACTTGTATTAAGATATGAAAAAATTAGTAATTGCTGTGGCTGTAGCGATAGTCATTATAACTTTTGTAGCAGTCAACTTTCTAACAAAAGATTCCACCAAACCCCAAACTACTAAAGGATCTCACGATATAACTGTCGTTGCAGCTGAAAACCAGTATGGAAGTATAGCTCAGCTTATAGGTGGTAGTAATGTCAAAGTTACTAATATCATAAATAATGCTGATGGCGATCCGCATACTTTTATATCATCAGTTAAGAACGCTAAACTCTTAGCATCAGCTGATGTAATTATTTACAACGGTGCTGATTACGACTCTTGGATTACACCTATTATTCAAAGCAATAAACATGCTAAAATTATTAAGGTACAAGATCTCATAAACTATCCAGAGACTCCAAAATTTGGTATTAATCCACACCTTTGGTATGATCCCGATACATTCCCTGCTCTAGCAAAAAAACTAAAGGAAACATTCTCTGAAGAAGATAGTATTGATAGTAACTTATTTGAAAAAAACCTAGTTAATTTTAATCATAAATACCAGCAAGTATATAACCTAGTTGGTCAAATTAAGAAGTCTAGTGCGGGCACACCTGTAACAGCCACAGAGCCTCTGTTTGGCTATATGTCAGATGCTTTAAACTTAGATATGAAGGGTTTGGCATTCCAGTGGGTAATAATGAATGAATCTGAACCGAGTCCTACTATGATGGTTGATTATCAAAACTTATTCTTAAATAAAGAAGTTAAAGTTCTTTTCTATAATAAGCAAGTTACTGATAATGTCACTAATAAAATGTTAGAACTAGCAGAAGAAAACGATATACCAGTAGTTGGTATTACAGAAACAATGCCTACAAATGAAGATGCTATTACATGGATGGTAAAAACACTGCAAAAAACTGCTGAAGCTCTAGATAAAGCAAACCAATAAAATGATCAGATGTTCAAACTTAGTGATTGGCTACGATAAACCAATCACACAACCTCTTAATCTTGAAATCCCAACGAATGCTTGGGTAGGTATAGTAGGTAAAAACGGTGTTGGTAAATCAACCTTTTTTAAAACACTATTAGGCAAGATACCAAGCTTCTCGGGGTCTATAACTATTAATGAAAAGAAAGTTGATATCAATACTATAAGCTACATACCACAAGAGAGAGAAATAAACTTTGAAGAAAAAACATCGGGTTACACGCTCGTAAAATATAGCCATAAGCCTAGTTCATGGGGGCTACCTGTATTTAATAAAAATTTCAGAGAAAAACTAGACTACTTAATTACCTTGACACAAACTCAAGATTATATTCACAAGCCATTTAAAAATCTTTCTGGTGGTCAAAAAAAACGTATATATTTAGTTCAAGCACTTATAAACAACCCCAAAGTATTACTATTAGATGAGCCTTTATCTGATCTTGACCCAGATGCAAAGCAAAGATTCCTAAGTTGTTTGAGAGCAATTCATAAACAAGAAAATATCACACTACTACTAATCTCTCATGACATGAAAGAGATTAGCTCTCAGCTAGATGCATTTATTCATTTTAAAGACGGACAATGCCATTACTGCAATGAATTACCATGTCTACAGGAGGATATCTGTGTTTAACTATACTTTTATGATTTATGCTTTTATAGCAGGTACTATAATTGCTCTTATTTGCGGGATTATTAGTTTTTTTGTAATTATTAGAAGATTATCATTTGCATCTCATGCACTAGGGCATATTAGCCTTACAGGAGCATCCGGAGCTGTTCTTCTAAATTTATCTGCCATGACTGGACAGCTAACTATAAATCTAATTGCAGGTCTTCTCATGGGCGCTTTTGGCGACAAAATTAAAAAGAACGATATTGCAATAGGTATAGTTTTAACTTTCTTTTTGGGGCTTGGTACATATTTCCTATTTTTATATCAAAGTGGCTACTCAGGTTCTGTAATGTCTATACTTGTCGGTAATATTCTGACTGTAACTTTAGAGCAGATTTATATATTGCTTGCCTTAGCTATATTCACCATAGCTCTTCTAGCTGCGATTGCTAGACCGTTATTCATATCATCTATTGACCCCGTATTTGCAGAATCAAAAAGAATCTCAAATAAATTTTTGTCTATATTATTATTTATATGCATAGCAATCACTGTATCTATGGCTTGCCAGATTGTTGGTATATTGTTAGTATTCTCACTACTCATAGGTCCTGCTGCGATTGCTACTCAATGGATTGATGGATTTTATAAACCTATAGCTCTCAGTACAGTGATATCCATCTTGACCGTTTGGTCTGGAATTATTGCCGCTTACTATATCGATGTTCCTATTAGTTTTTTCATTACTACTATTATCTGTATTTTGTATCTGATAAGTATCATAAAAAACAAATTCTATTAATTTTTGCCAAACTGTCAAATTGTGACTATACCGATGCCTTATTTACCATTATAATTATGCTAGTTTTAGTATATTTAATATAAAAAATGATAATAACAAAAGAAGTTGAGTATCGTGGAGACGGTGTTTTATTAAAAGGTTTCTGTGCGTACCCTGATAGAGGTGCGCACTTACCAGCAGTATTAGTTGCTCCAACATGGGCAGGTAGAGACAACTTTGCTTGTGAGAAAGCTATAGCGATGGCTAAAAGAGGCTACCTAGGATTTGCTATAGATATCTATGGTGAGGGCAAAGTAGGTAGCTCTAAAGAAGAAAATGCTGCTCTTATGAATAATCTATTAGAAGATAAATATGCACTGATGACTAGGCTAAGATCAGCATTTAATGTTGTTAGAAAAATGCCTCGTGTTGATAAGTCAAGTATTTCTGCAATAGGTTTCTGCTTTGGTGGTCGATGTGTCTTAGATATGGCTAGATCGAACTTTGAGTTAAAAGCAGCTATTAGTTTCCATGGATTACTAGAATCCAACATCGTCAAAGAACAAAATATAGATACAAAGATATTAGTACTACACGGCTATAATGACCCTATGGTACCACCAGAGCAAGTCAATAAATTCCAGCAAGAGATGGATATGCGCAAGGCTGAATGGCAATTACATACTTTTGGTAATACGTATCATGCCTTTACAAACCCTAATGCTAATGATCTGGAGTTTGGTACAGTATTTAACAAACTATCAAATAAAAGAGCCTGGAAGCTTGCTGAAGATTTCTTGAGAGAAACTTTTGTTAGTGGGTATTTTTAAATAATGATCTTAATAGTAAATAACTTGTATATCTATAGATAATTAACTATTATCATTATATGGTCTTTAAAATTAATTTTAATTAAAGATTATACATTATGTGCTTATCAAGAATTAAGAGGAGAATACATATGAAAAAGCTACTATTAATCCCTATTATGCTAATAATTATGACAACACTTGTAACTAGCTGTCACCATCATCACAAAAAACAAGAATATAGTAACTAATATTAATCTTCCGATAAAGTTTTAGTATTCAAGAAATAATGTCATCCTCTTACTTAGTATCTTTCATGATACCAATGTATGGCAACTGGCGATATCTATCATTATAGTCTAAACCATAACCAACTATAAACTTATCCTCAATTTCAAAGCATATATAGTCTAGGTTTACTTCTCTTTCTAGCCTAGCTGGTTTGAATAGTAAAGTCGCGAATTTCAAGCTCTTTGGTTCTAGCTCATTTATACCATCCATAAGCTTATGGTAAGTATGTCCAGTATCCACAATATCTTCGACTATAATTACATTTTTACCTTGGATATACTCTTTTTTCAAAGAACCAATAGTAGAGATTACCTTACCCGAACTAACTGTACCAGAACCATAAGACGAAGCCGTCACAAAGTGAGTTCTTAGATCAACTTCTAGCTTCCTAGTTAGATCTGCAAAAAACATAAATGAGCCTTTTAGTACACAAATCAATACAATCTCTTGACCTGCATAATCTTTATTTATTTTATCAGCTAGCTTTGTAATCTCAGTTTCTAGCTGCTCGGCACTTATATATACTTCTGTATTATCTTTAGCAAAACTCATAACTAACCCTTTTTGAAATAATCTTCAAAGAATAAAATCTGTTCTCTAGATGGGCCATAAGCCAATGAGGATATTGGAATACCAATATGATTTTCTATAGTTCTTAAATATGTTTTAAGAGCAGTTGGCATATTTTCTTTCGTCACAACTTCATCAAGAGAGAACGGTTCCATATCTACCAATATAGGCTCGACCTTGTATAGATCTATGCCTGGATAAGCACAGAATATTTCTTTGCCTTCATACTTATAACCTATACATATTTTTAGAGTGTCTAAGTCTGAAAGCACATCTACTTTTGTCAAAGCTATAGATGTAAGATTTGAGCATTTAGCCGAGTATTTAAGTAATGGTAAGTCTAGCCAACCGCATCTACGTGTTCTGCCCGTAGTTACACCTATCTCACCACCTTTCTTCTGAATAAAGCTACCCACATCATCAAATAACTCAGTAGGGAAAGGACCCTCACCAACTCTAGTAGTATAAGCTTTTGTGATACCTATTACATGATCAAGACTATGTCCTGCAGTTGTTGCACCTGAATACACACCAGCTACAGATGTGCTTGAAGATGTTACAAATGGGTATGTACCATAATCAATATCTAAGAGTACTCCTTGTGCACCTTCATACACAACATTTTTACCTGCAGCAATCGCTTGATCAATTATTGAGAAAGTATCAGCTGAATACTGTTGAAGCTTTTGACCTAATGTATACAATCTATCAAACTCTTCTTCTAAAGATGGATACTCAACTTTATAAAGATCTCTAAATAATGTCTCTTTCTCTGACAATGAAAGTGCTAATCTTGATCTTAAAACATCTTTGTTAAATAAATGTTTAAATTTGATACCTTTACGTGATACTTTGTCCTCATACGCAGGTCCAATACCTTTACCAGTTGTGCCTATTTTCTCAGTAGTACTACTTTCTCTAACAGCATCTAAAAGCTTGTGATATGAAGTAATAACCGTACAGGATTCTGAGACAAATAGATTATCTGCAGATATCTCAATACCAGTATCTTGTAAACGTGTAATTTCCGCATCTAGAGCTATTGGATCAACAACTACACCATGACCTATTACACATTTTGTGTGCTTATGCAAAACACCTGAAGGAATTAAATGAAGGAATGTTTTTTTACCATTTACGACCAGAGTATGCCCAGCATTATTACCACCTTGATAGCGAACAACTAGATCTGATTTTTCGGCTAATGTATCGGCAATCTTACCTTTGCCTTCATCGCCCCACTGTGCACCAACGATTACAATATTTGACATATTAAATTGAATATCTAAAGATTAAAGTTTTGATACTAAATATACTAATATATTAGTGAGTATTTTACTAGTAAAATATCTGATAAACAAAAGCGTTTTGACTGAGATTTTGTGATTAAAATTGTTATAATAAGATTTTAATTTTAAGCTTTAACACGCCAATAACAAGGAAAAATCATGTCAAAAATAAAAAGGGTCCTAATATCTGTATCTGATAAAACGGGTATTGTTGAATTTGCCAAAGAGTTAAGCAAACATAATGTCGAAATACTTTCAACAGGTGGAACATCAAAAACCCTTAAAGAAGCTGGTTTAAATGTAAAGGATGTATCTGATCACACTCAGTTCCCAGAAATTATGAATGGTCGCGTAAAAACTCTACACCCACTAGTTCACGGTGGTATTTTAGCAGATAGAGATAACTCTGAGCACCTACAAGCAATGACAGACAACAATATTGGTCAAATTGACATGGTTGTAGTTAATCTATACCCTTTTGTTAATACTGTTAAATCAGGCGCTGACTTTGACACTTGTATCGAAAATATCGATATAGGTGGGCCGTCAATGGTGCGTTCATGTGCAAAAAACCATAAGCACACAACTATCGTAACAAATCCCAATCAGTATGAAATAGTTGCAAAAGAAATTACAGATAATGACGGTCAAACAACTCTAGCTACTAGACGTAGTTTTGCTAAAGAAGCATTTGCTCATACTGCTGAGTATGATAGTCATATTGCAAACTGGTTCAGCAAAGAGTTAGATGAAGAATATCCAGAAAAACTATTCTCAGTAGGTACTCTAAAGCAAGTTCTAAGATATGGTGAAAATCCTCATCAGAAAGCAGCTGTGTACTCTACTGATACTGATTGTGTCAGCATTACAAATGCTAAGCAACTACAGGGTAAGGAGCTATCATACAACAACCTAAACGATGCTGATGGTGCTTTTGAAATGGTTTGTGAATACTCAGAACCCTCATGTGCGATTATCAAACATGCAAACCCTTGTGGTATCGCATCTGGTAAAAATGCTTTTGAAGCTTGGACAAAAGCCCTAGCTTGTGATCCAATTTCAGCTTTTGGTGGTATTGTTGCATTTAACTGCGAGGTTGATAAAAAATTTGCAGAATCTCTAGGCAAGATGTTCCTAGAAGTAATAATTGCTCCAAGCTATACTCAAGAAGCACTTGATATCTTAGCTGCTAAAAAGAACCTTAGAGTACTAGAGACTGGCAAAGTATTTGATACAAAATCATCACGTATGATTAGCAAAAATATTCATGGTGGGATTTTATCTCAATCTTATGACAACGGTGGTGTTGACATTACTGATTGCAAAGTTGTAACTGACAGAGCTCCAACTGACAAAGAGTGGGCTGACATGATGTTTGCTTGGAAAGCTGTTAAATATGTCAAATCTAATGCTATCGTCTATGCTAGAGATACTCAGACAGTTGGTATTGGTGCTGGACAAATGTCTCGTGTTGACTCTGCTAGAATTGGAGCAGAAAAAGCACAAGCTCATGAAGGTGCTAAAGGTTCTGCTGTGGCTTCAGATGCCTTTTTTCCATTTGCTGATGGTTTAGAGGAATGTATCAAAGCTGGTGCAACTGCTGTAATCCAACCAGGTGGTTCAAAGAATGACCAGGAAGTTATTGATGCTGCTAACAAAGCAGGTATCACTATGGTCTTCACAGGTATGAGACATTTTAGACATTAATCTTTTAAAAACATATATCTTATTTAAATCTTCTAATTGTATAGTCACTATTTTTAAGATAATGCTGATGTCAACAATGGCGATATCACTAATATTATTCCAACAAAAATAATAAAATAGATACTTTTAGTTCGATATTTCTCAAGACTAGGTATTTTAAAAACAATATACGCAGGCACCAAGCAACCCAATATACCAAAGACAGGTCCAGACAGAGGTACTAATTTATATACAGGAGCATCAAAAACTATCGAAAGCCATGTCATAAAAAAAATTATTCCTATCACAAGCGTATTTAGACTAAAAATACCCTTTGAGTCATCTTTTAGCCCTAATTTGATAGCACTATTTCGCAGCAAGCCTCTTAGGGACTCCTCCATACCTGCTAACACACTCAAAAAAGATGTCAAAATAGCACATAAGCTAATAATAATTCCACATGTATATATCAGCATATTTGATATGTGCTGTTTCTCTAAAAGTATAAATGCTGATTGATTATTTTGTGTTGCCTCTAATGCATCAGCTCTAGGAATAACTAGCGAAAATGATAAAACATAAAAACCAATAATAATAACCAAGATCACAAATGCTAAAGTCATAGTTTTTAAAGTTTTAGATAAAACAAAATCCTTATCTTTATTACCATAATACTTGCGATAGCCAATTACCATAGGGCTTAGAGATTGAATAAATAATATCGATGTCAAAGAAAATGGTAACATAATAATACTCTTAGCAACGAACTCGCCAGTATTTGTTGGCATTTCGACAACATTCTTAAGTGACCACAGTGGAATCAAAGATATAGATACCAAGATAATCGCTACAATTAATATAAACACCAAAAAAGTTGATACTCGTACAAATAGTTTCTGACTTTTCATTCCAGTGAATATCAGTACAATCATCAGTAAGGCACTATATAGTGCATTTTGTTCCAGATGCGGGTTTGAACTAATATCAAACATATACAAATATGCTGCTAATGATTTTGCAACAACTTCAGCATATATAATAGTCCATGTTAACATCATCAATAAATATACAGCTCCTAAAAAAACTGCCCATTTACTACCTAGTAATTCAGCTACAGTGTCCTTATATGTTTTTGGTTGTTTTGTAGCAAACAAAGTCTCTATGTATAGCTTTTGAAATAGATAAATACCAGGATAAGCTATTAGTATTGAGACAACAAAAACTACAAAACCTACAACCCCAACACTCACAGGCACCAATACAATACCGGCACCTACTGCCATACCAATACTGACAACTAACCAACCAAAATCAAATTTATCAAAATTTGCTAAACTTCTCATTTTCAAATAACTTGGATACACGTAATTATATTCTAGCTTTTTTGGCGGTGATTAAAAATGAAGAAATAAAAGATTACAAGACTATTTTTCTAAGAAACAACTATTGTTTCACCCACACTAAATTATTAGTATCAAAACCTAGTGCCTTAGCTTTTTTAACGAAATCATTTTTGACACTTTGTGGCACAGTTTTAGTTCTTGATAATAGCCATAAATAATTCTTATTAGCACCTGCAACGTAGGCATACTTATAATCATCGTCAAGCTTGAATACTACATAAGCTCCATAAAATGGTCTAAAGAAAGATACTTTGAGATATCCCTTATCATCTTCATCTACAAATTTAGCGATACCTGTTACATAACTTCTCTTACCAGTTGACGGTGTAACTCCACTATTTACCACTTTTATCGAACCATCTGGGTTTAAGCTATACTCAGCGTATACTTCTGTCATGCCCTTTTCAAAATTATTATCAAATCTAGCTATCTCATACCATTTACCTAAATATTTATCTGCCTGAAAGTTCTCCACAGGCTTAATATTATCAGGTTTTGTTACACAGCCAGTTAATAACACTGCAAGCAAAACCACAGCTATTGATAACATTTTTCTCATATTATTCACTTTTAATTTTTTATCCATTACCCAGTATAGTAAACTAATCATGATATTTAACTATAATTAAACTTTTTTAATATTATGCAACTAAGTTATTTTGATCTACTCAAAAAAAACGATTTAACAGAATATAAGCTTTTTATAATCACAGGTGATGAACCTTTACAAAAGCATAATATTATAGAAAAAATAACAGATCAGTTTAAAGCAAAGAGTTATGAAATTTCATATCATGATTTAAATGAGCAAAACTTAGATGTCTTGTATGGTGAAGTTGATAGTTTAAGCTTGTTTGCTATGGATAGGCTTATTCAATTTAGCTTTGATAAACCTCCTCAAAAAAAGCTCCAACAGGCTTTAGTTGATAAACTATCAAATGAAGATGATAATATTTATCTATTGGTTTTCAATGGCATGAAAAAACAAAATATCTCAGCTAAATGGTTCCAGAGCTTGGAGCATCGAGCTGTACACATACGTATTTTTCAACCCAACATAGATAATGCTATAAACATAATAGACTATGAAGCTAAACAACTGGGGCTAACTCTTACAAAAAGTGCTATTCAACTACTAGTCCAAAAAACAGAAGGTAATCTAATTGCCTCTAAACAAATCATCAAACTATTGTCTCGTCAAGAAGTCCAAAACTTTGATGAAAATACAATTCGCCCATTTATACATGAACATGCTAGTTTCGATATATTTGATTTATCTGAGGCCATTTTATCCCAACAAAAAACTAAAGCCCTAAAAATTCTAAATAGCATTTTAGCTGAAAATGATAAACCTCCCTTAATACTATGGGCTATCAAAAGAGAGCTTAGAATAATCTCTCAACTTAAAAACACTCAACCGACATATCATCAAAAGATATTCAAGGATAATAATATTTGGCCCTCAAAGCAGAAATTCTACATCAGTTTAGCTAATAGAGTTAATATCGACAAAATATCTACAGGTTTTGAAAAATGCCTAGAAGTTGACCTATACATCAAAGGCGCAAAAAAAGGTAATATCCGGCTTAAACTCAATGAAATAATTTTTGAAATTTTCTAGTTCAGTTTTGAGTTTTTTTATTGTTAAGCTATAAGTATTATTTACTTTTTTTAGACAGTTGATATTATTAATCAGGATTAATCAATCAATGTTAAGGAATATGTTAAAGATATGAAAGTAGTGACCGCTGAATATATATGGATTGATGGTTCAGATCCTGTACCTGGTCTTAGGTCTAAAGGAAGAGTTTTACCATTTAAAGATTTTGAGACAGCTGACGATTTCCCTGAGTGGAGTTTTGATGGCTCCTCTACAAATCAAGCTACTGGTGATAATTCGGACTGTATTTTAAAGCCCGTTAACTTTGTAATCGATCCACTGAGAGAATGTGGATACCTTGTTATGTGCGAAGTTTATAATCCAGATGGAGAGACTCCACATGCCACTAATAATAGAGCTAAACTAAGAAATTTACTAGCTAGTACAGACTGTCAAGATATGTGGGCAGGCTTTGAGCAAGAGTATACAATGTTCAAGAATGGTCGTCCATTAGGTTGGCCTGCTAATGGCTTCCCTGGACCTCAGGGACCGTATTACTGTAGTGCTGGTAATAGCAAAGCCTATGGTCGTGATTTAGTAGAAGCTCATATGCAAGCTTGCTTAGATGCTGGAATACTATTTTATGGTATCAATGCTGAAGTTATGCCTGGACAGTGGGAGTTCCAAATTGGTTACAGAGGTGTCGAAGGCGAAGATGCCGGAATACTTAACATATCTGATCATACACATTTAGCAAGATGGCTTTTAGAAAGACTTGGTGAAGAGTATGGTATAGATATTTCATTTGATAATAAGCCTATCAAAGGTGACTGGAATGGTGCAGGTCTTCATACAAATTTCTCTACAAGTAAAACAAGAGATCCAGAAACAGGTAGAGAAGCGATTAAGAAAATTTGCGCTTCATTAGAAAAAAATCATAAAACAGACATACTAAATTATGGACACAATCTTCATGAAAGATTAACAGGCGAATTAGAAACATCTGATATGAGTACTTTTAGTGTTGGAGATGCTGACAGAGGCTGTTCTATTAGAATCCCTAGACCTGTTGCTCTTAAGGGTTATGGCTACCTTGAAGATAGAAGGCCTGGTGCAAACTCTGATCCATATGTAGTTGCTATGGCTTTAGCAAACGCTGCTATTAACTAGCCTAAGCGTTTCTATATATTAAATCTCTCTTTTTTTATGTAAAATAAAATCCATACAATCTTCAAAACATATCTAAATGAAAACAAAAATGATTAGAGCTGGAGCTACTAGTGAAAACTACTATGCAAATATCTTTAATGCTATTAGTGATAAAGATGGTTTTTTGACAAAAACTGATGTATTAGCCATTTTAGATGATGCTGGTATAGCTAGCGATGATCCACGCACCAAAAAACTGAGAGCTGAACTAGATGGTTTAACGGTCATAGATAAAATTGACTTTAACAAATTCAAGGAAATGACCTTAGAGAGTAGTAGTATCATTGAAAAATCTGTCAATAAAGGCTTTATGATACCTAACTTTAAGGATTTCCAAAAAGAGATTAAAGAAATCTATGAAGAAACCAAAAAGAATGTATCTGGTAAAAATGCAGACTACATCCCCCAATTAGCGCGAGTAGATTCTGAGCTTTTTGCAGTTGCCTTTTGTAGTGTTGATGGCCAAATGATTACTTTGGGCGATTTCTTACATCCATATTGTGTACAATCCACTGCAAAAGCTATTACATACTGTATTGCAACAGAAGAAAATGGCGAGGATAAGGTTCACAAACATGTAGGCAGGGAACCAAGTGGTATTACGTTTAACGCAATCGCATTAAATAAGTATGATTTACCTCATAACCCAATGATAAACTCCGGCGCAATTATGACCTGCTCACTGATTAAACCCGAATGGAATTTAGCAGATAGATTTGAATACATAACAAATGTTTGGAAAAATTTAGCAGGTGGTGAATCTATTGGTTTTGATAATGCGGTATATCATTCTGAAAAAGAAACTGCCGATAGGAACTATGCCCTAGCTCACTTTATGAAAGAGGTTGGAGCATTTCCAGAAGGTACTAATATTCATACATCATTAGATTTCTACTTTCAAACATGCTCGATTCAGATCAATGCAAAAAAAATGGCTAAAATCATGGGATCAATTGCTAATGGTGGTATATGTCCTTTTACTCACAAAAAGATCTTTTCTCCGACAACAGTTCGTAACTGTTTATCTATGATGTACTCTTGTGGAATGTATGACTTCTCAGGTGAATACGCATTTTCTGTTGGACTGCCAGCAAAATCAGGCGTATCAGGTGCATTAGTCATAGCCATACCAAATGTTGGTGGTTTTGCAATATTTTCCCCACGCTTGGACAATAATCACAACTCTGTTAGGGGTGTAGAGTTTAGCAAAAGATTAGTAGAAAAATTTAGTTTCCACAACTATGACCATATCACTCATTGTGACAAAATTAATCCTATTGAGAGTAGAGTAACTATAGAGTCAAACCTAACTCTTGAACTAATCTGGGCTGCCAGTAATGGAGATCTATCAGAAATAAAAAGAGCTGTAGCATTAGGAGTTGATATTAGCAAAGGAGATTATGATAAAAGAACAGCTCTTCACTTGGCTGCTGCTGAAGGTCATGAAGATGTTGTCAAGTACCTCATCCGCAAAGGAGCAAACCCTACTATTAAAGACAGATGGGGTAAAACTCCTCTTGATGATGCTAGAGCTAATAGCCACAGTCATATTATAAGATTATTAGAAAAAGTTTCATCATAGAAACAGGTAAACTCTTATACTTAATATCATCTTTGCTTATATCTTATCAAATTATCTGATAATGGCTGGTTGCTTTTATTTTTTAACTCATATATCTTTACTACAGATTAATTAATTTAAAATCTACAAATGAGGATTTGATTCATGAGTAAATTCATTAATAAAATACTATCAGTAATAGAAATGTTCATATTTGGAATTCGCTGGCTTCAAGCGCCAATCTATTTGCTTTTATCACTAGTTTTATTTGGCTTTATCTACGAAATATATCATGAACTTCACCATTTATTTACTGCTTATAGTAGCATTGATGAAGATCAACTTATCATACTAGCTTTGACACTATGTGACGTTGTACTAGTAGCAAATCTTGTAGTAATTGTAGTAATAAGTGGCTATGAAAACTTCGTAAGTAAAATGAACCTTGATAAAAAAGGTGGTGGTCAACCTGTTTGGATTAAAAAGCTATCTCCAAATGCAGTTAAATTAAAGATTGCTGGCTCTATTATAGGTATTTCTTCAATATCTCTTTTGAAGAAGTTTCTAGAAGTATCTCATTCATCTGATAGAGATTTAGCATGGTCAGCAGCTATCCACTTAGTGTTTGTAATATCTGCACTACTAATCGCATTTACTTCATTTATAGAAGGTAAATCTCACAAAGCTAGTTATGATGATGACCACTAACTAGTTTTTTCTCACCTAAATATTTTATTTCCTACGTCCCAGATCTTCATCTTCAGGCCTACCCTGAATAATTCTAGTACGCTCATCACAAGAAACTAACATATTTTCATCAAATTTAAAGAAAGCATGAACTTCAGCTATTAGTTTACGATTATCCAGCTTGATATTAGCATATACTCTATGTAAAGAGGCTACCATATCACCCTCTTCTACTAGATGAACAAACTCAAATCTAACACTTTCAACAACTTCACGTTGTTTTTTGATGTGCTCAATAAAGCCCTCGTAATCAATCGCATAGCCATCAACAACTTGTTTATAATCTAAACGTACAAATTTTTGAATAAAATTTTCGGGATCAATATCTGGATTGTAGATATTTTCAAATAAAGATTTTAATAAGCTTTTTTTCGACACTTTTTACTCAGGCTTCATATGTGGGAACAATATTACATCTCTGATAGATTGCGAATTTGTCAGATACATTACTAATCTATCAATACCGATACCTTGACCTGCTGTAGGAGGCATACCATACTCTAATGCTCGGATATAATCTTTGTCATAAGGCATAGCTTCATCATCACCAGATGCTGCTGCTTCAACCTGCTTTCTGAAACGTTCCGCCTGATCTTCTGCATCATTTAGCTCGGAGAAGCCATTGGCAATCTCACGTGCACCAACAAAGAACTCAAATCTATCTGTAAACTCAGGATTACCATCTTGTCTACGCGCTAAAGGTGAAACTACAGCTGGATAATCTGTGATAAATGTAGGTTGAATTAGTTGATGCTCAACTGTTTCTTCAAATATTTCATTTATTAGGTGACCAAGCTCGTGATAGGCTTCTACTTTTATCTTCAACTTCTCAGCAACAACTTTTGCAGATTCAAATGTTGCTAAATCTTCTTTAGTAATATCATCATTATATTTAACAATTGAATCAACCATTGAAATACGCTCATACTTACCACCAAAGTTAATCTTATACTCACCATACTCAAGTATTTCACTACCTATAACCTCTTGTACAAGTTTAGACAACATATCTTCTGTTAGATCCATAAGATCATTATAATCAGCATACGCCATATAGAACTCTAGCATTGTAAATTCTGGATTATGACGTGAAGATACACCTTCATTTCTGAAGTTGCGGTTTATCTCATATACTCTCTCAAAGCCACCAACAACTAATCTTTTTAGATAAAGTTCCGGAGCTATACGTAAGTATAATGGCATATCCAAAGCATTATGATGTGTTTTAAATGGCTTAGCTGCTGCACCACCTTGTAAAACATGCATCATAGGAGTCTCTACTTCCATAAAATCCATATTATCAAAATAGTTACGGATAAAGCTGACGACTTTTGAACGAACTTTAAAAACTTCACGAGCTTTCTCATTTGTGATTAAGTCAACATATCTTTGACGATATCTCATCTCTTGATCTGCTAAACCGTGGAATTTATCAGGTAATGGTCTAATTGCTTTTGTTAGGATTTCAAAATGACTTGCCTCAACAGAAAGCTCGCCAGTATTTGTCTTAAACATAGTACCTGTAATGCCCACAATATCACCTAGATCACATAGGTTTTTGAAAGTATTGTACTGCCCTTCTGGTAAATCACTTTTTTTAAGATAAACCTGTATTCTACCTGAATAATCCTGTAACGTAATAAAAGAAGCCTTACCCATCACACGACGAAGTACAACTCTTCCTGTTACATTGTAAGTTTTTTTATTTTCTAACTCTTCTAGCTCTTGTTTTGAGTAATGTGCATATTTATTCTGTAAATCATGAGCAACTACATTTCTTCTAAAACCATTTGGATGACTGATACCGTTATTTTGATCTGCTAGTGTCTGAAGCTTTTCTTTCCTAAGCCCCATTTGCGAACTTTCTTGCATATCTGTTACATGTTTTTTAACAAGTACAGATATCTTCTCTTTTACGCTTTCATTTATCTCACTAATGCCTTCTAGAGATTTGCTAACTTGCTCTCTAAGCTTACCTCTTACAGCGTCTTTAACTGTAATATCATTAGCATCCAAATACTCTTTAATCGAATTTTTTATTAAATCTTTTAATTTACTACTCATTTTAAACCTTATTACATTCTCTACGGTTTTGTATATATCTCTGCGATGAAAAAACATATCGCTACAACCTATGTAGTAAGTAGCGAAACTTTATTTATCAAACTATTTATTATAACCCACTTTTTAGGCTAGCCTCAATAAACTTATCTAAATCACCATCTAAAACTGCTTGTGTATTTGTATTCTCAACACCGGTTCTTAAATCTTTGATTCGAGACTGGTCTAAAACGTAAGAACGAATCTGACTTCCCCAGCCAATATCAGCCTTTGTATCTTCGAGAGCATTTTTCTCAGCATTTCGTTTTTGCAGCTCCATTTCATATAGCTTTGATTTTAATTGCTTCATCGCACTATCACGGTTTTTATGCTGTGATCTATCACTTTGACTTTGTACAACTATATTTGTTGGGACATGCGTAATTCTTACTGCTGAATCAGTTTTATTGACATGCTGTCCACCAGCTCCTGATGCTCTATATGTATCAACACGAAGATCTGCTGGGTTAATCTCTATATCAATATCGTCATCAACTTCAGGTGATATAAATACCGATGCAAAAGATGTATGACGTTTGCTATTTGAGTCAAATGGCGATTTTCTTACTAGTCGATGAATCCCTGTCTCAGTTCTCAGCCAGCCATAAGCATATTCACCTTCTATTTTTAGAGTACAGCCCTTAATACCTGCAACATCACCATCTGATACATCATCAACAGTGATCTTGAAACCGTGACTATCTGCCCAACGCATATACATACGCATTAGCATCTCTGCCCAATCCTGTGCTTCTGTACCACCTGAACCTGATTGAATATCCAAAAAAGCATTATTAGAATCCATCTCTCCAGAGAACATTCTTCGAAATTCTAACTTTTCTATCTCGCTAGTTACATCTTGAGTATCTTTTGCAATTTCTTGCATCAAAGATTCATCTTCTTCAGCAAGCTCAAGTAGCTCTGTTAAAGTTTCTAGAGTTTCATAAATATGTTCACAACCATTTACAACATTCTCAAGTTCTACTTTTTGTCTACCTAGGTTTTGTGCATATTCAGGATTATCCCATATAGAGCCATCTTCAAGCTCCATTAAGACTTCAGTTAGCTTTTCTTTTTTGACATCATAGTCAAAGATAGTCCCGTAGAGATTCAATACGGGCCGTTAGATCTTTTAATACAATTTTGTAATTTATAGATTCCATTTTATTGATTTTTATTGATTAGAATTTGTGTATAGATTTTATATTTTTGTGCTGAATTTTACAAACAAAGAGTATTCAAAGTTATTTAAATACTCTCTTATTCTTTTAACCTAACTCTGCTATCATTTAGTATAAGATTTCTAATAAAAATTTTACAGATGTCATATCAAGCATTAGCTCGTAAATATAGACCACAATCATTCTCAGAAGTTGCAGGACAACAGCATGCGCTTAATAGCCTAGTACATGCTCTAGAAACACAAAAAGTCCATCATGCCTATTTATTTACAGGCACTCGTGGCGTAGGTAAAACAACACTTGGTAGATTACTAGCAAAATGTCTAAACTGCAAAACTGGTGTTACAGCAGAGCCATGTAACAAATGTGAAAACTGTCTAGCAATTAATAATAATAGTTTTATAGATTTGATTGAGATTGATGCTGCATCGCGTACAGGAGTCGAAGAGACAAAAGAGATTCTAGATAATATACAATACATGCCATCTCAAGGTCGCTATAAAGTATATCTGATAGATGAAGTTCACATGTTATCCAAACAGAGCTTTAACGCACTACTAAAAACATTAGAAGAGCCACCTGAATATGTCAAATTTATATTGGCAACCACAGATTATCATAAAATACCAGTCACAATACTTTCACGTTGTATTCAACTACATCTAAAGCATATCTCACAATCAGACATCAAGGATCAGCTAAAAGTAGTTCTTAATAAAGAAAATATAAGCTCAGATGAGCAATCACTAGACTACATTGCTTATCATGCAAAAGGTAGTCTAAGAGATGCTCTAAGTTTACTTGACCAAGCTATAAGCTTTTGTAGTGGTGAACTTAAGCAAGCTCAAATTAAACAAATGCTTGGGATTATAGATAGTGAAGAGGTCTATAATATTATCGAAGCTATTATAGACAATAACCCAAGTGCGGTATTACCTGCTGTAAAAAATTTAACTCTTACAGAAAGCAATGCTGATGCAGTGCTAGATAGAATCGCTGAGATATGGTTTGCATGTTGTATTTATAGTTTTACACAGTCGCTAGATGCCATCGATGATATTGATGTTGATATCATCAATAAGGTTCTTGGCAAAATATCAGTAGAACAAGCACACTTCTTATATCAACTGACTATCACAGCCAAAAAGGATATCTCCCTTGCACCCAGCTTTGAAACTGGAGTGACAATGGCTGTACTTAGACTGATAGCCTTCCAAAAAAAAAATTTAACTAGTAACCATTCATTAACAACTGGCTCAAATATCTCTTCAGAGACTAAAAATGACATCAAAGCCCTAAAGAATGCTTTGCAGCCACAGCCACAACCACAACCACAACC